>NZ_JBJZOJ010000042.1:0-65239 GCF_047200655.1 Streptomyces sp. MS06 | reverse complement strand
GACGGCCTGACCCCCGACGCACCACCGCACACCCCCCGACACACCCACGATTCGAGGAGGCATCGCACCACCGTGATCGTCCGTTCGTTCAAGGACATCGAGGGAACCGACCGGCATGTGAAGTCCGCGTCCGGAACCTGGGAGAGCAAAAGGATCGTGCTCGCCAAGGAGCGGGTCGGCTTCTCGCTGCACGAGACGATCCTTTACGCCGGTACCGAGACGTCGATGTGGTACGCGAACCACATCGAGGCCGTCGTCTGCGTCGAGGGCGAGGCGGAGCTCACCGACCGCGAGACCGGGGAGGTCCACACGATCACCCCAGGCACCATGTACCTCCTGAACGGCCACGAGCGGCACACGCTCCGGGTCAAGGAGGACTTCCGCTGCATCTGCGTGTTCAACCCGCCCGTGACCGGCCGGGAGGACCACGACGAGAACGGCGTCTACCCGCTGCTCACCGAGCCCGAGGAGGTGTGACACACCCGTGACTGCGAACGTCACTGATCTGTACCCGAGCCGTGGCACCACCGAGGTGACCGTCCCGCGCAAGGACCCCGTCGTCTGGGGCTCCCCCGACACGCCCGGCCCGATCGCGGCCACCGAACTCCAGGGCTTCGAGCGCGACGGCTTCCTCGCCATCGACCAGCTGATCACCGACGACGAGGTGACCGTCTACCGGCAGGAGCTGGAGCGGCTCGTCGCCGACCCGGCCATCCAGGCCGACGAGCGCTCGATCGTGGAGCCGAAGTCCAAGGAGATCCGCTCCGTCTTCGAAGTGCACAAGATCAGCGAGGTCTTCGCCAGGCTGGTGCGCGACGAGCGGGTCGTCGGGCGCGCCCGGCAGATCCTGGGCTCGGACGTCTACGTCCACCAGTCCCGCATCAACGTCAAGCCCGGATTCGGCGCCAGCGGTTTCTACTGGCACTCCGACTTCGAGACCTGGCACGCGGAGGACGGTCTGCCGAACATGCGGACGGTGTCCGTCTCGATCGCGCTGACCGAGAACTTCGCCACCAACGGCGGCCTCATGATCATGCCGGGGTCGCACAGGACGTTCCTCGGCTGCGCGGGCGCCACGCCGAAGGACAACTACAAGCAGTCGCTGCAGATGCAGGACGCGGGCACGCCCTCGGACGAGGCGCTGACCACCATGGCGAGCGAGCACGGCATCCGCCTGTTCACCGGCAAGGCCGGTTCGGCGACCTGGTTCGACTGCAACTGCATGCACGGCTCCGGCGACAACATCACGCCGTACCCGCGCAGCAACGTCTTCATCGTGTTCAACAGCGTGGAGAACGCCGCGGTGGAGCCGTTCGCCGCACCCGTGCGGCGGCCCGAGTTCATCGGCGCGCGGGACTTCACCCCGGTGAAGTGAGCCGCACCGGCTGACCGGCCGGGGCCTTCTCGTGGGACGGGAGGCCCCGGCCTGCTGCTGTCCGGACATGCCCGGACAGCAGCAGGCCGGGGCGCCGGACGCCTCCGCCCGACGCGCGGTCACCGGGCGGACGGCGGTGGCACGTCAGCCGGCCAGCACGTCCAGCAGCCGGTCCACGTCCTCGGCCGTGTTGTAGAGGTGGAACGAGGCCCGGAGATTCCCCGCGCGGGCGGACACCTGGACACCGGCCCGGCTCATCTCCGGCAGCAGGCCTCCCAGCCCGGGCACCGAGACGATCGCCGAACCGGGAGCGGGCAGCGGGACGTGGCCGAGCGACGCGAGCCCCTCCCGGAACCGGTCGGCCAGCGCCAGG
Source organism: Streptomyces sp. MS06 (assembly GCF_047200655.1). Lineage (NCBI taxonomy): Bacteria > Bacillati > Actinomycetota > Actinomycetes > Kitasatosporales > Streptomycetaceae > Streptomyces > Streptomyces sp. MS06. The sequence goes on along the minus strand of NZ_JBJZOJ010000042.1, from coordinate 63,491 downwards.
TCGTGGGCGTGCACGGCGGCCACGCCCAGTTCCTCGATCAGCGCCAGGGAGTGGCGCACGCCGGTGTAGGTGAACAGGGCGGGGCTGATGTCGAACCGCCGGGCCGAGCGGGCCAGTTCGGCCACCGGACCGTAGCAGCTGTTCCACGGTTCCTCGGCCGCCACCCAGCCCGCGAGCAGCGGGGACAGCCCGCCGAAGTCCTCCGGGACGGTGAGGAAGGCCGCCCCGTGCGGGCCGAGCAGCCACTTGAACGTGATCGCCACGGTGAAGTCGTGGGCGCCGGCGTCCATCGGCAGCCAGCCCGCGGACTGCGAGAAGTCGACGTAGGTACGCGCGTCATGGGCGCGGGCGGCCTCGCTCAGGGCGGCCAGGTCGGCGATCCGGCCGTCCGCGGACTGGGCGGCGCTGACCGCGACGAGCGCGGTGCCGGGCCGCACCGATTCGGCGAGCCGCTCCAGCGGCACGGCGCGCACCTTCAGATCGCCGCGGATGTGGAACGGGTTCACCACGGAGGTGAAGTCGCCCTCGGCCGTGAGCACTTCGGCGCCCGCCGGCAGCGAGGCGGCGACCAGCCCGGTCTGGCTCGCGACGGAGGCGCCGGCCGCGACCCGGTCCGCCGGAACCCCGGCGAGCCGGGCGTACGCGGCCCGGGCCAGCTCGACGTCCTCGAACAGCGGGTCGAGGGGACGCCCCTCCACGCGGAGCGCCGCCGCCTCCCGCAGGGCGGCGGCGGTGCGGGCGGGCAGCAGGCCGCTGCTCGCGGTGTTCAGGTAGGTGTTCCTCGGGCTGAACTCGGCACGGACGAGGCTGTCGAAGGTCTCCATGCCCCCCACTGTGCGGGGCCCGCACCGCCCCGTCCACGGCGAATTTCTGCGGAGCTTCTCTCAGCAGGCCTTATACGTCCGCGCCCACCTGCGGTTTCACCCTTCCCGCGGTACCTCGCACCCGCCCGGGCCGCACTGTTGCCCCGCCTCCTGCCCGTCCCCGTCCGCGCCGACGGGCGTGACGAGGGGGGAGCGCCCGCCCCACGCCTGGTCGAGGGCGCGGGTGAAGACCTCGGCGGGCTGGGCGCCGGACACACCGTACGTGCGGTCCAGGACGAAGAAGGGCACCCCGGTGGCACCGAGCAGTGCGGCCTCGCGCGCGTCCGCGTGCACCGCGGCGGCGTGCGCGGAGGGGTCGGCGAGCACCGCGCGGGCCGCGTCGGCGTCCAGCCCGGCCTCGGCGGCCAGTTCCACCAGCCGCTCGTCGTCGCCGAACACGGAACGCTCCTCGGCGAAGTTGGCCCGGTACAGCACGTCCAGCAGTTCGGCCCGGCGGCCGTGGGCCCCGGCGAAGTGCAGCAGGCGGTGCATGTCGAAGGTGCTGCCGTGGTCGCGGCCCCGGGTGCGGTACGCGAGGCCCTCGGCGGCGGCCTGCTCCCCGAGGGCGTCCTCGCCGGCCTCGGCCCGCGCCTCGCTCATCCCGTACTTGCGGGTGAGCATCGCGGTCACCGGCTCCGTGTCGCCCTTGGCGCGGTCCGGGTCCAGCTGGTAGGAGCGGTGCACGACCTCCACCTCGGCGCGGTGCGGAAAGGCGGCCAGTCCCCTTTCGAAGCGGGCCTTGCCCACGTAGCACCAGGGGCAGGCGATGTCGCTCCAGATCTCGACGCGCAGGGTCACGGATCGCTCCAGGCCGTAGGGGTACGGAGGCTCCCTCCGCCGGAGTGGGTGAACGTTCAAGGAGTCCGGTTCATTCCTGCGGCAGCGCGAACCGGAGGCTCAGGTGGTGGTCCCCGTCGGCCGGGGGCCGCTCCGGGTCCGGCAGCCAGCCCCGGCGGGCGTAGAAGGCCTGGGCGCGGGCGTTGTCCACGTGCACCTCGAGCAGCGCCGTCCGCCTGCCGCCCACCCGCCACTCCTCCGCGCAGGCCGCGTGCAGTGCGGTGCCGACGCCGGTGCGCCAGTGGTCGGGGTCGACGTGGAACTGGAACAGCTTGACCGTGTCCGCGGCAGCCCCCTCGGGGGTGCGGAACGAGGCGAGGCCGAGGACGCGGCCGCGGCGGACCGCGCACAGCACCTGGCCGTCGGTCCTCTCGATGGCCGACCGCCAGGCGGCGGACCAGTCGGTGCCGTCGTCGGGGAGGCCGTCGGGGTAGTAGGTGGCCCGGGCGCGCGCGTGCAGAGCCGCGACGGTCCGCGTCTCGGCGGGCACGGCGGTCCGGATCACGACGGGGCCCGGGCCGGTGGAGGGGTGGGTGAGCATGCGGGGAAGGACGTGGCGCCCGGTCCCCGCGGTTCCGGCCCGCGCCGCCGGAGGGCCGTGCACCTGCTACTGCTTGCTCCCGGGCTCCAGGCGGCCGTTGAAGCGGCGGGGCAAATCGAGCGGGTTGTCGTCGCGCAGTTCGGGGGGCAGCAGGGCCTCGGGGGTCTGCTGGTAGACGACCGGGCGGAGCCAGCGTTCGACGGCCGTGCCGCCGACCGAGGTGGAGGTGGAGGTGGTGGCCGGGTAGGGGCCGCCGTGGTGCTGGGCGGGCGCCACGGCGACGCCCGTCGGCCAGCCGTTCACCAGGACCCGGCCGGCCAGCGGAGTGAGCTCGGCGAGGAGTTGCGCGCCGCGTCCCCGGCCCGCGGCCTCCTCCGCGGACAGGTGCACCGTGGCGGTGAGGTTGCCGGGCAGCCGCGCCAGTACCGCGCCGGCCTCGGTGTCGTCGCGGTAGCGGGCGATGACCGTCACCGGTCCGAAGCACTCCTCCAGCAGCAGGTCGTGCTCGCCCCCGCGGACGAGCCGGCCCGCCGGGACGGTGAGGAACCCGGCGCTGACCGTGTGCTCGCCGTCCGCGCCCGGGGCCACCGGGGCGTCCACCTCGGGCAGTCGGGCGCGTTCGGCGGCACCGGCGACGAAGTTGTCGCGCATGCGGTGGTCCAGCAGGACGCCGGGGCCGGTACCGCCCACGGCGTCGGCCAGCGACTTGACCAGCGCGTCGCCCGCCGCTCCGGCGGGCACCAGCACCAGTCCCGGCTTGACGCAGAACTGGCCCGTGCCGAGGGTCATCGATCCGGCGAGCCCGGCGCCGATGGCCTCCCCGCGCTCGACCGCGGCGGCCTCGGTGACGAGGACCGGGTTCAGTGAGCCCAGCTCGCCGTGGAACGGGATGGGGACCTCGCGGGCGGCCGCCGCGTCGAACAGGGCGCGGCCGCCCCGCACGGAGCCGGTGAAGCCGGCGGCGGCGATCCGCGGGTGCCTGATCAGTTCGACGCCGGCGTCGAATCCGTGCACCAGGCCGAGCACGCCCACGGGGATGCCGTGCTCGACCGCGGCCGCCCGCAGCACCCCGGCGACCTGCTCGGACAGGGCGGGGTGGTCGGGGTGGGCCTTCACCACGACCGGGCAGCCGGCGGCCAGCGCGCTCGCGGTGTCCCCGCCCGGAACGGAGAAGGCGAAGGGGAAGTTGGACGCCGAGTAGACGGCCACGACTCCGAGCGGCACCTTGTGGCGGCGCAGGTCCGGGACCGGAGGGGTGGCGGTGTCGTCGGGGTGGTCGATCACCACGTCGAGGAAGGCGCCCTCGTCGACGATGTCCGCGAAGGCCCGCAACTGGTAGCAGGTCCGGGCGAGTTCCCCGGTGAGCCGGGGCGTGCCGAGAGCGGTCTCGGCGTCCGCGGCCTCGACGAGCCGTTTGCCCGCCTCGTCCAGGCGGGCGGCGGCGGTACGCAGGAAGGCCGCCCGGAGCCTGCGGTCGGCGAGGGCGCCGCGCGCCGCGTGCGCGGCGCGCACGACGGCGTCCACCTCCTGGGCTGTGGCCTCCACCGCAACCTGCTCGCGCTGCTTTCCGGTACGGGGGTCGACACTCCAGACTGGTGCTGCTGCCACCGCGGGTCCCTCCAGATGTGTTGCCGCGTTGCTGCCGCATTCGATGCCGCAGTTCTTCCTTCACCCCACCAGGACGTTCGATATACTGAACAACGTCTCTGATGATGAACAACTGTCGGAGACTATAACTCCAGCTTCTCGTCGAACGAAGGGGTCAAGGGCGATGTCGGCAGGCGAGGCGGGCGGTGGCGCGCAGGTCAAGTCCGCGGTGCGGACCGTGGAGCTGCTGGAGTACTTCGCCGGGCGCCCGGGAATGCACTCCCTGGCCTCCGTCCAGGAGGCCGTCGGCTACCCCAAGTCCAGCCTGTACATGCTGCTGCGCACCCTGGTCGAGCTCGGCTGGGTCGAGACGGACGCGACCGGCACCCGGTACGGCATCGGTGTCCGGGCGCTGCTGGTCGGCACCTCCTACATCGACGGCGACGAGGTGGTCGCGGCGGCCCGTCCCACCCTGGACCGGCTCTCGGACGACACGACCGAGACCATCCACCTGGCGCGGCTGGACGGCACCAACGTCGTCTATCTGGCCACCCGCCAGTCCCAGCACTACCTGCGGCCGTTCACCCGGGTCGGCCGCCGCCTGCCCGCGCACTCCACCTCGCTCGGCAAGGCCATCCTGGCGACCCACAGCGACGAGCAGGTCCGGGCGCTCCTCCCGGAGACGCTGCCCGCGCTGACCGAGCACACCGTCACGGACCGGGAGGAACTCATCGAGGAGCTGCACCGGGTCCGTGCGCAGGGCTTCGCCGTCGACCGCGAGGAGAACACCGTCGGCCTGCGCTGCTTCGGGGTGGCGATCCCGTACCGCACCCCCGCACGGGACGCGATCAGCTGCTCGGTGCCGGTGGCGCGGCTGACGCCCGCCCACGAGCAGACGGTGAAGGACGCGCTGTTCGACGCACGCGACCGGCTGACCCTCGCCACCCGTAGGCTCTGATCCATGACGGTCGTACTCCGCGAGGTCCACGACAGCGATCTGCCGGTCTTCTTCCGGCAGATGAACGATCCCGAGGCACTGCACATGGCCGCCTTCACCCCGAAGGACCCGGCCGACCGCGACGCCTTCGACGCCCACTGGCGAAGAATCCGCGCCTCCTCCGACGTGCTGCGCACCATCCTGCTGGACGGGGACGTGGTGGGCAGCACCGCGGTGTACGGCGAACCGGGCGAGCGCGAGGTCACCTACTGGGTGGACCGGGCGTACTGGGGCCGGGGCGTGGCCACGGCGGCACTGCGCGCCCTGCTCCTCCTGGTGCCCGAACGCCCGCTGTACGCGAGGGCCGCGGCCGACAACGCGGGCTCGCTACGCGTGCTGCACAGGTGCGGTTTCCGCACGACGGCGCGGGCCAGCGGGTTCGCGCAGGCGCGCGGCGAGGAGATCGACGAGTTCGTGCTGGCCCTGCCCTGAGTGACCTCGGGGGCCCGCGCCCGGCACACGGGTCGGGCGGATCGCGGGCCGGGCTGCCCGGGGGCCGGCGGCAGCCGGGCAGCGGACGCGGCCGCCGCCGCCCGGCGGCGGCCGGGCGGCTCCGCGGCCGGCACCCGCTGTGCGTGCGCCGGCCGCGGAGGCGGGTCGTGCGAGGCCTCAGCCGACGAAGTACGTCGGGTTCGGGATCTTGTACGTCCGGTCGGCGTGGCCGCCTTCCAGGTCGGAGAACTGGTCGCCGAAGTTGGCGACGATCTCGTACCCGAGGTCCTTCTCGATGTGCTTCCGGGTGCCGGACTTGTACTCCACGGTGCTGCACGTCCAGGCGGCCGGGGTGGCGCAGTCGCTCAGGTAGGCCGGCGGGTTGGCCTTGTCCTTGAGGAACATGTGGCCGGGGTCGAGGTTGACGTCGGCGCCGACCTTCTTCAGGTTCTCGACGGCCGCGGCCCGCTGCGCCTCGCTCAGGCCCGAGTTGTAGAAGACCTCGACGCCCTTGGACTCGGCGTAGCGCACGAGCTCCGGGCTGCCGAAGACCGCCGGACGGTCTGCCCGGTTCACGTAGTCCGCCCAGGTGGACGGGTTGTACGTGTAGTGGTACCGCTTCTCGTAGTCGAGGCTGAGCAGCAGGGTGTCGTCGATGTCGAAGACGACGGCCGGCTTCTCGCCGCGGTGGTGCGCCTTGCGGGCCGCCTTGTCGATGTACCGCTTGGCGTCGGCGTCGAGCCGCGACAGGTCCCGCGCGTAGCGGCTGTGCGCGGACGCCTGGTAGACGCCGTCGTCGTCGAGGGCGGTGCCGTAGTAGGCGTCGATGTCCTTGACCAGGAGCCCGATGTTGTACGGCTCGTGGGTGGAGTTGGCCGTCGACTGGTGGGCCGTGGCGGCACCGGCACCGTAGAGGCCGGCGCCGGCGACGGCGCAGGCGGCGGCCACTGCGGCCGCTCTGAGGGACTTCCGCATGAATTCTCCGATTGTGATGGGTGGTTGAGTCACCAGGTCACGCATTGTCTACGCGCATCACAACCGGCGCGCGAGCCCCGTTATGAGATCGATACGGACTTCGCCCGTCCGGCCGGCGGCCGTCACCGGCCGGCCATCCGCCGTTCCCCGTCCCCCGGAGGGCGGTCCGGGTCCGCCGCGGAGCGTCCTCGCGGGTACGGGCGGGGCCTTCGCGTCGTACGCGTCGTACGCGCCGTACGCGTCGGGCGGGTTGCCGGAGCGGGCCGGGCGGGCCGGGGCGTGCGCGGGTGCCGGGGCGCGGAGTCGGCTCGGCCCCCGTTCAGCGCGGCCCGTACTGCCGCCAGGTCGCCGTCCGACGCCAAACCGGCGCGGTGGAGGCGCAGTTCGGTCGCCCCCCGGTCGCGCGCCCGGGCCGCGTCCGCCGCGAGGGCGCCGGGGCTGCTGCCCATGCCGGAGACGATCGTGAGGTTGGCCGCGAGGACGACCCCCGCGCGGCCCTGGTGGAGTGGTGGGCGGCGGCCGGGGTCGCCTGCGTCGCGCCGAGGACGGCGGTGCGCGCGGGCGCCTCGGGTCGCCGTTGACGTCCCAGGGGTAGACGAACACCGACGTCCCCACGGGTCCTCCTCCGGCCGCGGCCACCGGTCCTCCTCCGGGAGCGCGTGTCCGCCGGAGGTCGAGGAACACCCTTCGACTCCCCATGTGACCGTCGCTCACATCACTGAACCCGCCCGCCGAGGAGGGCGGTCTGCGCCGGTCAACCGCTCCCCTCCCGGACACCGAACCCCCGGGGCACACCCGGCGCGTCCCTTGACCGTCCGGACGGCTGTCTCTAGCGTGTCCATGTTCATGAATGCCGTCCACCGATGCGACCGGCCGTGACTCCAGGAGGCCTGGATGCCCGCTCCCCGCACCGTCCTCCTCACCGGCGCGGCAGGCGGACTCGGCACGCTGATGCGGGAGCTGCTCCCCGGCCACGGCTACGACCTGCGCCTGCTCGACGTGCGCCCGGTCGAGGGCGCACCGGACGCGCTCACCGCCGACCTCGCCGACCCGGGCGCCCTGCGCGAGGCGGTCCGCGGTGTCGACGCGGTCATCCACCTGGCGGGCATCTCGCTGGAGGCCCCCTTCGAGAAGATCCTCACCTCGAACATCCGGGGCACCTACCACCTGTACGAGGCGGCCCGCGCGGAAGGCGTCGGCCGGATCGTGTTCGCCTCCTCCAACCACGCGGTCGGCTTCACCCCCCGCCCCCGGGGCGGCGACCCGCTGCTGCCCGTCACCGTCCCGCACCGACCGGACACCTTCTACGGCCTGTCCAAGGCCTTCGGGGAGGACCTGGCCCAGTTCTACTGGGACAAGCACGGCCTGGAGACGGTGTCGGTGCGCATCGGCTCCTGCTTCCCGAGGCCGACCCGCGTGCGCCAGCTCTCGCTGTGGCTGAGCCCCGCCGACTGCGCCCGCCTCCTGCACGCCGCCCTCACCGCCGAGGGCGTCGGACACACCGTCGTCTACGGCTCCTCCGCCAACACCCGCCTGTGCTGGGATCTCGGCCCCGCGCGCGCCCTCGGCTACGACCCGCAGGACGACTCCGAGCCGTACGCGGCCGAGCTGATCGCCGAGCAGGGCGAGCCGGACCCGGGGAGCGAGGCGCACGCCCGCCTCGGCGGGCACTTCGTGACCGACCCCCCGATCTGGCCGCACTGACCGGATCCCGGCACTTTCCGGGGCGGTCGGGCACCGAACGGGCCCGCCCGCCGGCGCATTCGGGCAGCCGCGCTGCCCGCTCCCACCTCACGGACCGCAGCCGCGCAGGTCCGCGGCGGGCAGCCACCGGGGCGAACGGGCCGATTCGGGCACCATAGAGCCTGCAACAGACCTGGTCAGTCCCCCGCCCCCGCTGTAGAACTTCCCCCATGGGCCGAACCGGGCCCGAACGGGCAGCAACCGGAGGGAGGTGTTCAGCCATGGTGGTGAGATCGGCCGAGGAGCGCCAGCGGGAGATCGTGCGATCCGCCCGCGCCGCCGGCTCGGTCGACGTGACCGCGCTCGCCGCCGAACTGGGCGTGGCGAAGGAGACCGTCCGCCGGGACCTGCGGGCCCTGGAGGACCACGGCCTGGTGCGCCGCACCCATGGCGGCGCCTATCCCGTGGAGAGCGCCGGCTTCGAGACGACGCTCGCCTTCCGGGCCACCAGTCACGTCCCCGAGAAGCGCCGGATCGCGAGCGCCGCGGCCGAGCTGCTCGGAGACGCCGAGACGGTCTTCGTCGACGAGGGCTTCACCCCCCAGCTCATCGCCGAGGCGCTGCCCACCGTACGGCCGCTGACCGTGGTCACCGCCTCCCTGCCGGTCGCGGGCGCCCTCGCCGAGGCCGAGAACGTCTCCGTCCTGCTGCTGGGCGGCCGGGTCCGGCCCGGCACCCTGGCCACCGTCGACCACTGGACGACGAGAATGCTGGCCGGGTTCGTCATCGACCTCGCCTACATCGGCGCCAACGGCATCTCCCGCGAACACGGCCTCACCACGCCCGATCCCGCCGTGAGCGACGTCAAGACGCAGGCGGTCCGCTCCGCCCGCAGGACGGTGTTCGCGGGGGTCCACACCAAGTTCGGGGCGGTCACCTTCTGCCGGTTCGCCGAGGTGAGCGCCCTGGAGACGATCGTCACCAGCACGCTGCTGCCCACCGCCGAGGCCCACCGCTACTCCCTGCTGGGCCCCCAGGTCCTCCGCGTCTGACGCGGCCCGCCCCGCCGTCCAGCACCACGATTCCCGCTGTTCCCGGGACGCACCGCACCCCGGTGCGCCCCCTGTATCCCCGAATGTTCAGGAGCACCGCATGCGCACCCAGAGCCGACGAGCGCCACGCACCCTGATCGCCGTGGCGACCGCAGGGACGCTGTTCCTCCCGCTACTCACCGCCTGCTCGGGCGCGGGCGGCGGATCCGGTTCCTCCGGCGGACACTCCCTCAACGTCCTGATGGTGAACAACCCGCAGATGGTGCAGCTGCAGAAGCTCACCGCCGACCACTTCACCAAGGACACCGGGATCAAGGTGAACTTCACCGTCCTCCCGGAGAACGACGTCCGCGACAAGATCAGCCAGGACTTCGCCAACCAGGCCGGGCAGTACGACATCGCCACGCTCAGCAACTACGAGATACCCATCTACGCCAAGAACGGCTGGCTGCACTCCCTGGACTCGTACGCGTCCGGCGACACCGCCTTCGACCAGGCCGACATCCTCCCGCCGATGACGAAGGCCCTCACCGCCGCGGACGGCAAGCTCTACGGCGAGCCCTTCTACGGCGAGTCGTCCTTCCTGATGTACCGCAAGGACGTCTTCGCCAAGGACGGCCTGACCATGCCCGACAAGCCCACCTGGCACCAGGTCGCCGACCTCGCCGCCCGGGTGGACTCCGCCGAGTCCGGGATGAAGGGCATCTGCCTGCGCGGTCTGCCCGGCTGGGGCGAGATGATCGCCCCGCTGACCACCGTCGTCAACACCTTCGGCGGCACCTGGTTCGACAAGGACTGGAACGCGAAGCTGGACTCCGCTCCGTTCAAGGAGGCCGCGCAGTTCTACGTCGACCTGGTCCGCAAGCACGGCGAGGCGGGCGCCGCGCAGTCCGGGTACGCCGAGTGCCTGAACAACATGACCCAGGGCAAGACGGCCATGTGGTACGACGCCACCGCCGGCGCCGGCTCCCTGGAGGCCTCCGGCTCCCCCGTCAAGGGCAAGATCGGCTACGTGCCGGCCCCGGTCGAGAAGACCGACAGCTCCGGCTGGCTCTACACCTGGGCGTGGGGCGTGCAGAAGGCGTCCAAGCACGCCGACGACGCCTGGAAGTTCATCTCCTGGGCCTCCGGCAAGGACTACGAGAAGCTCGTCGGCGAGACCGTCGGCTGGGCCGACGTGCCGGCCGGCAAGCGCGCCTCCACCTACGACATCCCCGCGTACCGCAAGCAGGCGGCCGCCTTCGCGGACGTCACCCGGGACGCCATCGCCGGCGCCCGGCCCGACGACCCGGGCGTGCAGCCGCGGCCGGCGCCGGGCATCCAGTTCGTCGGCATCCCCGAGTTCACCGACCTGGGCACCAAGGTCTCGCAGCAGCTCAGCTCCGCGGTCGCCGGCCGGCAGTCGGTGGACAGCGCCCTGCGGAAGTCGCAGAAGCTCGCCGAGGCCGTCGCCGGGAAGTACCGGACCTCATGACCGCCACGACGTCCCCCCGGGTCGCCGCCGCCGCGCGGCCGGCGGCCCGGCCCCCCGGCCGGCTGCGCGCCTGGGCCACCCGGGCCCCGCTGCTGCCCGCCCTGATCTTCATGATCGTCGTGACCCAGCTGCCCTTCGTGGCCACCCTGGTGATCTCGCTGTTCGACTGGAACGCGCTCTACCCGGACGACCGCAGCTTCGCCGGACTCTCCAACTACTCCGAGGTGCTCAGCACACCCGAACTGCGCCGGTCGGTGTGGACCACCGTGCTGCTCACCGCCACCGTGGTGCTGGTCAGCCTGGTGCTCGGGCTGCTGCTCGCGCTGCTGCTGGACCGCCGCTTCCGCGGCCGGGCGGCCGTGCGCACCATGCTCATCGCGCCGTTCCTGCTGGTGCCGGTCGCCGCCGCGCTGCTGTGGAAGCACGTGCTGTTCAACCCCGAGTACGGCCTGATCAACGGCGTCCTGCGGTGGATCGGCGGGGACGGCGCACCGCAACCGGACTGGATCTCCGACATGCCGCTGGCCGCGGTGGAGGCCTCCCTGGTCTGGCAGTGGACGCCGTTCATGATGCTGATCCTGCTCGCCGGACTGCAGAGCCGCGACCCGGAACTGGTCGAGGCGGCGCGGATGGACGGCGCCGGCGACTGGCAGGTGTTCGTGCACCTGACCCTGCCGCACCTGCGCCGGTACCTCGAACTCGGGGTGCTGCTGGGGTCGATCTACATCGTGCAGAACTTCGACGCGGTGTTCACCCTCACCTCCGGCGGCCTCGGCACCGCCAACCTGCCGTACACCATCTACCAGACCTTCTACCAGGCCCACGAGAACGGCCTCGCCTCCGCGGCCGGCGTCCTCGTCGTCATCGGCTCGATCATCCTCGCGACCCTCGCACTGCGCGTCGTGTCGTCCCTGTTCCGGGAGGAGGTGTCCCGCGCATGAGCGCCCCGACCACCGCGGCCGAACCGCAGGCCGGCACCACCGCGGCCGCCCCGCGCGGCCGCCGCACCGGCGGCGGGCTCCGCGGTGCCGCCCTCGCCCTCACCGCATGGCTGGCGGGCATCCTGTTCGTCCTGCCCGTGCTGTGGATGGCCCTCACCTCCTTCCACTCCGAGGCGGACGCGGCGACCAACCCGCCCTCCCTGACCGCCTCCCTCACCCTCGACAGCTACCGCGAGTTCTTCGGCGTGGACGGCGGCGCCAGCCCCTGGCCGGCGCTCGCCAACTCCGCGACCGCGTCGGTGGCCTCCACCCTGCTGACGCTGCTGCTCGCGCTGCCCGCCGCGTACGCGCTGTCCATCCGGCCGGTGCGCAAGTGGACGGACGTCCTGTTCTTCTTCCTGTCGACGAAGATGCTGCCGCTGGTGGCCGGCCTGCTGCCGATCTACCTGTTCGCGAAGAACACCGGCCTGCTGGACAACATCTGGGCGCTGGTCGTCCTCTACACGGCGATGAACCTGCCGATCGCGGTGTGGATGATGCAGTCCTTCCTGTCCGAGGTGCCGGTCGCGATCGTCGAGGCCGCGCAGATCGACGGCGCCCGCCTGCCCACCGTACTCGGGCGGGTGGTGGCCCCCATCGCCCTGCCCGGCATCGCGGCCACCGCCCTGATCTGCTTCATCTTCAGCTGGAACGAACTACTGTTCGCCCGGGTCCTCACCGGCGTGGTCGCGGAGACCGCACCGGTCTTCCTCACCGGCTTCATCACCAGTCAGGGCCTGTTCCTGGCAAAGGTGTGCGCCGCCTCGCTCGTCATCTCCCTGCCGGTGCTCGCCGCAGGGTTCGCCGCCCAGGACAAACTGGTCCAGGGCCTGTCCCTGGGAGCCGTCAAATGAAGGCCGCCGTCATCGAGTCCGTGGGCCGCGCCGTCGTGAGCGAGGTCCCGGACCCCGCCCCGGGGCCGCGCGAGGTCGTCGTGGGCGTCGCCGCGTGCGGTCTGTGCGGCACGGATCTGCACATCCTGCAGGGCGAGTTCGCCCCGAAGCTGCCGATCGTGCCGGGGCACGAGTTCGCCGGCGAGGTCGTCGCGGTGGGCACCCGGGTCACCGAGGTGTCGGTCGGCGACCGGGTCGCGGTCGACCCGTCCCTGTACTGCCACGAGTGCCGATACTGCCGCACCGGCCACAACAACCTCTGCGAGCGGTGGGCCGCCATCGGCGTGACCACGGCGGGCGGCGCGGCACAGTACGCGGTGGCCCCGGTCGCCAACTGCGTGAAGCTGCCCGAGCACATCCGCACCGAGGACGCGGCACTGGTGGAACCGCTGTCCTGCGCGGTCCGCGGCTACGACGTCCTGCGGTCCCGGCTGGGCGCGCACGTCCTGATCTACGGTTCCGGGACGATGGGGCTGATGATGCTGGAGCTGGCCAAGCGGACGGGCGCGGCGAGCGTGGACGTGGTCGACGTCAACCCGGCACGGCTGGAGACGGCCGACCGGCTGGGGGCGTCGGCCTCGGCGGCCACCGCCGACTGGCTCGACCGCCCGCAGGGGTGGGACGTGGTCGTCGACGCGACCGGGAACGCGGCCGCCATCCAGGACGGCCTGGACAGGGTGGCGAAGGCCGGCACGTTCCTGCAGTTCGGGGTGGCGGACTACGCGACCCGGGTGACGATCGACCCGTACCGCGTCTACAACCAGGAGATCACCATCACCGGCTCGATGGCGGTGCTGCACAGTTTCGAGCGGGCGGCGGAGCTGTTCGCGAACGGGGTGCTGGACCCCGCGGTCTTCATCAGCGACCGGATCCCGCTGGAGCGGTACCCGCAGGCGCTGGAGCAGTTCGCGGCGGGCGTGGGCCGGAAGATCGTGGTGGTGCCGTAGGGTCCGCGGCGCCGCGGACGCCGCGGGCGGGGGCCGGTCGCCGAGGGGGCCGGGGGCGCGGCGTTACCCGTTCGCCGGGTAAGGGAACGGTAAAGCGCCCCCGCTCGTTCCCCCCACATGACAGCTATGACCCCCGGCTCGAACATCCCTCTCTCCACCGCCCGTGTGTCGGTGGACGTCGCCGCACCGGTGCGGCTCGACGTTTCGGGCCTGCTGCTCACCGCCGACGGCAAGGTGCGCTCCGACGACGACTTCATCTTCTACAACCAGCCCACCGGACCGGGCGTGACGTACCGCCCCGGCGGCGGCACCGCCCCCGACGCCATCACCGTCGACACCGCGGCCGTGCCGCCCGGTATCGAGAAGATCGTCGTGACGGCGAGCCCGGACGCCGCGGGCCAGACCTTCCAGGGCATCGAGCCGACGGCCACCCTCCGCGACGCGGACACCGGCTCCGTCCTCGCCACCTTCACGCCGCCCCGGCTCGGCACGGAGACGGCCCTGGTGGTCGTCGAGGTCTACCTGCGGGGCGGCGTGTGGAAGGCCCGCGCCGTCGGCCAGGGGTACTCCGACGGCCTGGCCGGTATCGCCACCGACTTCGGGGTCTCGGTCGAGGAGCCGGCACCCGCGCAGCCGGTCGCCCCGCCGCCGCCCGCCGTGCAGCCCGCGGCCGCCCCGCCCGCGCCGCCGGTGTCCGCGCCCGCCGCGCCTCCCGCTCCCCCGGCGCCTCCGGCTCCGCCCGCTCCGGGCGCCGGCAAGGTCAACCTCGACAAGGGGCGGGTGAGCCTGCGGAAGAACGAGACCGTCTCCCTGGTCAAGAGCGGCCGTCCGCTGCTCAGCCAGGTGCGGATGGGCCTCGGTTGGGAGCCGGCGTACCGCGGCAAGGACATCGACCTGGACGCCTCCGTGATCGCCTACGGCCCCCAGCGCAACCACGTCGACAGCTGCTACTTCGGCAAACTCTCCATCCTGAACGGAGCGGTCAAGCACTCCGGCGACAACCTCACCGGTGAGGGCGGCGGCGACGACGAGGTGATCACCGTCGATCTCGGGCGGCTGCCGCAGGAGGTCACCGGTCTCGTCTTCACCGTCAACTCCTTCTCCGGGCAGAAGTTCACCGAGGTCGCCAAGGCCTACTGCAGGCTGATCGACGCGGCGAGCGGCGAGGAACTGGTCCGCTTCGACCTGACCCACGCCGAGGCCCAGACCGGCGTGATGATGGCCAAGCTCATCCGCCAGTTCTCCGGCGAGTGGGACATGACCGCCATCGGCGACTTCGTCAAGGCGCGCACGGTCCGGAACATGGTCAAGCCGGCCGCCCAGGCGCTGTAGCCCGGCCCGCCCCCGGGCCGGCCCGGGGGCGGCCCGCACCCGCGGGCCCGGGAAGCGGGCCCCGCCGGGCCGGTTCACCCGGGCACCGCGGGCGGTACCGGCTACCGCTGCCGGCGGACGCGACCGGATAGCGGCCCCACCGGGGAGCGGCGACCAGCGAAAGCGGCGACCACCGGTACCGGCTCCCCCGCCGCGGCGGCGCCGGCGTCACGACGCCCGCCGGGCGGCGGCGGTGTCAGCCGCCCTGCTGGGAGCGGGCCTTGAAGGCCGCCTTCCGGGCTTCCTTGGCGACCTTCTTGTCCGGGTGCAGCCGGCCCATCGCCTCCAGCACGTCGGGGGTGGCGGGATGGTCGACGCGCCAGGCGGCGGCGAAGAAGCCGTCGTGCTGCGCGGCCAGCCCCTCCACCAGCGCCTGGAGTTCCTCGGAGTTCCCCTCGGCGGCCAGTTGGGCGGCCACGGTGTCGATGGTCAGCCAGAAGACCAGCGCCTGGGAGGGCGCGGGTACGTCCGGCGCGCCGTGCTCGCTGAGCCAGACGCGGGCCAGCCCGCCCAGCTCGGCGTCGTCGAGGACGTCCCGCAGCGCGGGCTCGGCGGCCGCACCGACCAGGGACAGCGCCTCCTGGCAGCGCAGCCGGCGCAGCGGGGCGCCCGGGTCGGCGCCCCGGGCGGCGGCCAGCAGTTCGCGGGCCGCGGCCAGGGGTTCCCGGTGTGCCAGCCACTGCTCGGTCTCGGCGCGGACCGCGCGGGGACCGTAGGCGGCGGTGCCGTCGAGCAGCGCGTCGGCGCCCTTGTCCGCCAGGTCGCCGACGGCCGGCGCGTCCAGTCCGGCCTCCAGCAGCCGGGTCCGCAGGCCGTACAGGCCGAGCGGGGTGAGCCCGACCATGCCGTAGCGGGACACGTCGGTGTCGTCCTCGACCGC
The DNA here is from genome assembly GCF_047200655.1 of Streptomyces sp. MS06. NCBI lineage: Bacteria > Bacillati > Actinomycetota > Actinomycetes > Kitasatosporales > Streptomycetaceae > Streptomyces > Streptomyces sp. MS06. Next base: position 47,979 of record NZ_JBJZOJ010000042.1, on the reverse strand, counting down.
GGCGGGTTCCTCGTCGGCGTCGGCCATGAGCGCCTCGTCGACCGGCCGGTAGGAGACCAGGCCCACCGGTTCGAGGAGGCGGAACTGGTCGTCCAGCCGCATCATCGCGTCGGAGACCTGCTCCAGCATGTCGTTGGTGGGTTCGCCGACGTCGTCGGGGAGGATCGTCGAGGCGGCCAGCGCGGGCAGCGGCACGGGTCCCTCGCCGGGGCCGTCCTCGCTGACGGTGAGCAGGTAGAGGTTGCCCAGGACGCCGTCGAGGAACTCGGCCTCCGCCTCCGGGTCCCAGTCCAGCTCGGCGAGGTCGATCTCGCCGCCCTCGCCGAGCGCGTCGACCAGGTCCTCGAGGTCGGGCACGCTCGCGTCGGCGAGCACGCTCTCCAGGGCGCTCAGCCAGACGGCGAGCACGTCGTGCGGGGAGCCCCGGGTGAGCAGCGCGAGCTCGCCGCCCTGGGCGACGGTGCCCGCCTCCTCGTCGGTGATCTCGATCAGGCCGGTGTCCACCGCGACCCGCCAGGCCTCGCTCGCCTCGGTCGCGGCGTCGGCTCCGGTCAGTGCGAGGACCTCGGCCGCAGCGGGCAACTGCTCGTCGACCAGGCTGCCTCCGGCGTCGACCCGGGTGTCGGGCCCGGCCCATCGGGCGAGCCGGGCGGCCCGGGAGAGCAGCGGCGTGGTCAGGGCGTGCCGCGCCAGCTCCGCTTCGTCGGTCAGCCGCACCGGCGGCAGGGGGGAGCTGTCTGGCATGGGCTGGCTTCTCCTCGAACGCGTCGTACCACTCAGCCGCTCAGCCTAGACGGATTTCCACCCATGCCGCCCGGTTCATCTCGTCGCCGCCTGCCGTACATGGCCGAAACCTTGACAACGCCCTTGCCCAGGCAGGAGATTGACGCGCGTAGAAACGGGGGGCACGCACCCATGGCCGCTACGCGCGTCACGCGCGGGACCGCGGGTGCGTGCACGTTTCCACCCTCGTCCCGGCGCTCCGTCACGTCCCCGGAGGGATCCCTTGCCGAGCAAGTCGTCTGCGCGTCTCGCCGCGCTCACCGTCGCCGCCGTGTGTTCCGCGGCTTCGACCCTCGTCCTCACCTCGCCCGCCCAGGCGGCGACCGTACGCATCCACGACATCCAGGGCACGACCCGGATATCCCCGTACGCCGGCCAGAAGGTCGCGGACGTGGCCGGAATCGTCATCGGCGTCCGCGCCTACGGCTCGTCCAGAGGTTTCTGGATGCAGGACCCGAACCCCGACGCCGACCCGGCCACCAGCGAAGGCGTCTTCGTCTACACCGGTTCCACTCCCAAGGTGGCCGTCGGCGACGCCGTCACGGTCGACGGCACCGTCTCGGAGTACGTCCCGGGCGGCACCTCGTCCGGCAACCAGTCGGTGACCGAGATCAGCCGGGCGACGACCACCGTCGTCTCCAGCGGCAACGCGGTCCCCGCCCCGGTGGTCGTCGACGCCGCGTCGGTCCCGGACGCCTACGCCCCGGCCGGCGACACCACCGCGAAGAACTCGATCAACGGGCTGCCGCTGCGGCCCTCCACGTACGCCCTGGACTACTACGAGTCCCTGGAGGGCATGAACGTCCGGGTCGCCGACACCCGGGTGGTCACCGCCAGCAACCGCTACCACGAGCTGTGGGTGACGGTGAAGCCGCACGAGCACGCCAACCGCCGCGGCGGCACCGTCTACGGCTCCTACACCTCGCAGAACACCGGCCGCCTGCAGATCCAGTCGCTCGGCCCGGCCGCCGACTTCCCGACCGTCGACGTCGGGGACACCCTCACCGGCGACACCACCGGCCCGCTGGACTACAACGCGTACGGCGGCTACACCCTCGTCGCCAACGAGATCGGCGCCGTGCGCAGCGGCGGCCTGGAGCGCGAGACGACCCGCCCGCAGCGGAGCCGCGAACTGGCGGTCGCGACGTACAACGTGGAGAACCTCGACCCGTCGGACGACACCTTCGCCGCGCACGCCGACGCCATCGTCCACAACCTGCAGTCGCCGGACATCGTGTCCCTGGAGGAGATCCAGGACAACGACGGCGCCACCGACGACGGCACCGTGGCCGCCGACGTGACGGTGAACAAGCTGATCGACGCGATCGTCGCGGCGGGCGGCCCCCACTACGACTGGCGCTCCATCGACCCGGCCAACGACCAGGACGGCGGCCAGCCCGGCGGCAACATCCGCAACGTGTTCCTCTTCAACCCGCAGCGGGTGTCCTTCACCGACCGGTCCGGCGGCGACGCCACGACCGCGGCCGGCGTCACCAGGGTGCACGGCAGGGCCGCCCTGACGGTGTCCCCGGGCCGCATCGACCCCCGGAACGTGGCCTGGCAGGACAGCCGCAAGCCGCTGGTCGGCGAGTTCGTCTTCCGTGGCCGCACGGTCTACGTGATCTCCACCCACCTCGCCTCGAAGGGCGGCGACCAGGCGCTGCACGCCCAGTACCAGCCGCCGGTCCGCAGCTCGGAGATCCAGCGCCACCTCCAGGCGACCGTGGTGAACGCCTTCGTCAACAAGATCCTCAAGGTGCAGCGCAACGCCGACGTGATCGCGCTCGGCGACATGAACGACTTCGAGTTCTCCGGCACCGCCAAGATCCTCGAAGGCCGCGGCGAGCTGTGGTCGGCGATCAAGACCCTGCCGCGGAGCGAGCGCTACACCTACGACTACCAGGGCAACGAGCAGGTCCTGGACCAGATCATGGTGAGCCCGCGGATCCGCCGGCACGGCCGTCTGAGCTACGACAGCGTGCACATCAACTCGGAGTTCCACGACCAGATCAGCGACCACGACCCGCAGGTGCTGCGGTTCCGGCCGTAACGCCGGTCTCCCGCCCGGGCGGGGCCGCTCCCCGGAGCCGCCCCGCCCGGCGCTCCGGAGCCGCCCCGCCTCGGTGAGCCCGGCGGAACCGCGCCCCGCAGGACCGATCCCGGTGGCGCTGCTCCGGCCCGTCCCGGAACCTTCGGGCAGCGCCCGTCAGCGCCCCCGGGCGGTGCCTCCGCCGGGCTCCCCCAGGCGGACCAACTGGGCCTGGAACCAGTCCAGCCTGGCCTGGAGCAGCGCCGCCTCGGCGACGAGTTCCGGCAGGCCGAGCGCCCCGGCCGGCACCGGCGCCTCCGGCGCGTTACCCCCGGCGGCGGTCACCCGCAGCCGGTCGCCGGCCAGCCGGGCGAACCCGGCGAGCGACAGGGAGGTACGGCCGCGCACGCAACCCGCGCAGGAGGGGGCGAGTGCCCGCCAGCCGGGTCTGCCCCACCCGGCGTCGGCCAGTGCGCCCGCGGTCGTCCCGCAGGCGCACGCCCCGACGGTCGCCGACCGCACCCGCTGGCGCGCACAGCGGAAACCCGCTTCGCACCGGATGTAGGCGCCCAGCACCGAGATCTCCAGCAGCACCGCCGCCCGGTGCTCGCGGGTGCACAGCAGCGCCTCGGCGGCGGCGCGGTCGTGCACGCAGTGGAAGCCGCAGTCGCACAGGCGGGCGGGCGGGCGGTGCCGCCGGCCGTACACGCAGTCCGCCTCGGCCACGACACCGTACGGCAGCGAACCGCCGAGCGACACACCGGTGAACCCGGCCCGGGTGCCGTCCCGGGACAGCACCGGATGAGCGATCTTGTAGCCGGTGGGCGGCTCCGCCGGGTGCTCCCGCGGCAGCCGCAGCCTCATCGGGCCGCCGGCACCTCGTCGGACGCGGGCGCGGGGGCCTGGGACACGGGGCCCTCGGAGCGCCGGCTCTCCTCGGGACGGCCGGGAGCGTCCGCCCGGTCCTCCTGCTCCTCCTGGACGAGCGGCCGCTCCTCCGCTACGCCGGTGGCGATTGCTTTGCCGAGCCTCATGACGCCTCCCGTACCGGGTGTGGTCCATGCCCCCTCACCGCCATGGTGACTCATGCGGGGCGTTTTGGACACAGGGCCCGTACGGAGACCGGGGCCGGGGGCCGTGACCGGGAGCCGGGGCCGGGAGGCGGGGCCGGGAGGCGGGGCCGGGAGGCGGGGCCGGGAGGCGGGACGGCCGTGGCGCAGCATCCCTTAGCGATACCCCGTAGCAGATTTGAGAGGGCGGTGCGTAACTTGATGTCCGTATTGCCTCGCCGCATGAGGTAGGCGGGTTGGTGAGGAGGGCTGCCGGGCGGCTACGGCCGCAGTTGGGTGAACAAACCCGGCTCGGTCTCGGCCAGGATTCCCCCTCGACGCTCGGAGACGTCGCGTTCATCTCCATGGCCCTCGCGATCGGCGTGGCCGTCAGTGTGGCTTGGGCCACAGCCTCAGCCGTGGCCGGCGTGTTCTCTCCCGCCACTTACCCACACCGTCGATCAGCGCATCGAGGTCAAAACGCAGGAAGGCCCCGGACGCCGGACCAGGTGAATCATCACCTGCCGGCTGACCCTCGCACCACCGGCGGTCGACACCGCGACTGGCACCGAACTGATGTCGGGTGGCTTGTACCGCAGGCCCAGCCCGGCCCCCAGGGTGTTGCCCCGCGAGCATGCCCAGGGCAAGTGCGCCTGCGGTGATCGCCTCCCTCGATCTGCCCGATCGCGGCCGGCAGCGTCTCGAATCAGCTCCCGGTCGCCTTGAACAGCTTGCCCGAGAGCGCTGTGCCCCAGATCTTGATGTCCTTGATGTGCTTCGGGTCGACGTCGAACGGGTCTTCCTCGAGGACCGTGAAGTCGGCGAACTTGCCCTGCTCCAGGCTGCCGACCTTGTCCTCGAGGCCGAGGATGTAGGCCGCGTCGACGGTGATCGCGCGCATCGCTCGTTCGACGCCGATCCGCTCGTCGGGGGCCACGACGGTCTCGTCGTCCTCGGCGAGCCGCGTGACCGCCGCCCACACCGCGGTGAGCGGGAGCAAGGGCACGGCCACCTGCGGGTAGTCCGAGTGCAGGGCGAAAGTCACCCCTTCACGCTCCAGGGTGCCCAGACGTGCGAAGGTGTCCGAACGGTCAGGTCCGTAGGCGTGACTCCGGTGGAGCAGCGCCCGGAAGTGCGCGAAGTAGTTGTTGACGCTGGCGATGCCACCGAGGGCCTTGAGCCGTCGCGCCTGCATCGGGTTACTGATCGAGTAGTGCTCGATGCTGAATCGGTGGTCGAACCGTGGCTGGAGGGCCTGCAACCCGGCCAGCGAGTCCAGGACTGCGTCTACGGACTCGTCGCCGTTCGCGTGGCAGTGGATCTGGATGCCGGCCTTCCAGTACTTCGTCATGCGGTCGACCATCTGATCCCACGGCGTGTCGTTCACGCTGCCGTTGCGGCCGTCGAGGTATCCGGGGAAGTTCACCAGCGACGACATCAGGGGCAGGGACCCGTCCGCGTTGAACTTCACACCCTGCACCATCATGCGGTCCGTGTTGCCCTCGGCCAACTTGCGGTGGGCGTCGATCACACCGTCGCCGTACGTGGACTCGAGCATGCTGGCCAGCGGCACGAGCCGCATCCGAACCGGGAAGTCCGGGTCGCTGGTGGCGGTCCGGGTGTCGGCCAGCTCGGCCTCCAGGTCGATCGCGCCGAGCATCATCTCGCACGTGGTCGTGATCCCGGCATCGCGCGCGATCCCGGCCATGAAGTGCAGACCCTGCAGCCCACCCCGCCGCTGGATCTCCCCGAACACCGGGGCCAGCCCGGCCTGCACGGCCAGCGTCTCGTTGAAGATGCCGTTCAGGCTGCCGTCCGGGTAGCGCTCGACCCCGTGGACGTCGGTATCAGCCGTGACCCCGGTCTTCTCGATGGCGGGCGAGTTGAGGAAGACGAAGTGCGGCGCGACGGCAATCACCCAGATCGGCCGCTGGTCGCTGATCGCGTCCAGGGTCTTGCGATCCAGCGACCCGCCCTGGATCGCCGGGTCGAACCCCCAGGCGATGATCGGCTTGGTCGGGTCCGTCTCCTGCTCGTGCACCTCGCGCAGTCGCACGATCACGTCGGCGGCGGTCGGCACAGCCGCATTCATCCCCTCCGGCCCCGGCATCGGGATCGGACCGATGAACGACATCGCCATGAAACCAGCCGACATCCAGAAGTGGGTGTGCGGCTCGACGAACCCCGGCAGGATCACCTTGTCGGCCAGGCTCTCGTCCACGGTGACGTCGCGCCCCGCCAGCCACGGCTGCATCGACTCCAGGCTGCCCGTGGATAGCACCTTCCCATCCAGGACCGCCACGGCCTGCGCCATCGGCCGGCCCTGATCCATCGTCCGGACCCGTCGGGCCGTGTAGACAGTGACCTTGCCGGTCGCCGTTGAGGTATCACTCATCGTAACCTCCCCAGTCTTGTCGCGGGGCGGCAGGAGCGCCAGCGCGAACACCAGCCCACTGCGGGCGCCGACGCTCAGCCGGCACAGCCCGGTCAAATCATTATGGCGCCGTGGCGCCGTCCTCGCGCGGTCCACGACCCGGGGAAGATGCTGTGTGACCTGGCGGTGTCGGTCGCGCTCGGCGGGGACTGCCTGGCCGACGTCGGTGTGCTGCGGGCCGAGCCGGCCGTGTTCGGGCAGGTGGCCTCCGACCCGACCGTCTCCCGCCTGATCGACACCCTCGCCACTGCCGGGCCGAGAGCCCTGACGGCGATACGCACGGCCCGCGCCGAAGTACGCGACCGAGTGTGGCGGTTGGCCGGCCAGGCCGCGCCGGACGCGGGCGGTCAGGTGATCGTCGACATCGACGGTGTCCTGGCGCTGGCTCACTCGGAGAAGGAGGACGCGACCGCACGTGGAAGCGCCCCTTCGGGCACCACCCTCTGCTGGCCTTCGTCGACCACGGCCCGGAAGGAAGCGGTGAGCCGGTGGCGGGCCTGCTGCGGCCGGGCAACGCCGGGTCCAACACCGCAAGCGACCACATCGAGATCGCCAGACTCGCCCTGGCCCATCTGCCGGTGAAGTACCGGCGCGGAGCCGGACGTTTATCCGCACCGACTCCGGCGGCGGTACCCACGCCTTCGTCGCCTGGCTGGCCCAGCGCGGCCGCTGGCTGTCCTAAGCCTACCTACCCGATGCCGTCAGTTTGAGTGGTGGTGACGGTTCACGATTCGGCAGGCGATCGTGGCGGTGTTACGACCCAGGGCTAGTCCGATCGCCAGCCCGATGGCGATGGCCAACGCGGTGACAGCGGTGTCCGACAACGCGGACGCCGCGGCACCTCGGTCGCTCTGGGCAAGCGCCAGCATCCCCGAGTACAGCGGGAATCCCGGTACAAGAGGCAGGATGGCGACGCCGGTGTAGATGCTGGCCGAGGAACGCTGCCATGCAGACGCCAGCGCACCGGCGCACCCGACGAGACCTGCGGCGACCAGGTACGGCGGCCAATCGTTCCGACCGACCGGCGGATCGGTGGACCCGGCTACGACTGCCCAACCCGCGGCGCTGATCGCGACTGTCGGAAGCAACTGCCGTCGTGGCATGGCCCACGCGACGGCAAGTCCGAACACGCCGACCGAGGCACCGACCAGGGCCTGTGCGATCGGTGTCGAGGTGCTGTCGGGTGTGTAGTCGAGACCGAGTCCGGCGCCGATGCTGTTCCCGAGTAGCATGCCGAGTGCCAGGAATCCGGCGGTCGCCACCGCCCGAATGCCTCGCGAGATCGACGACAGGGGCGCATTGGCGAGTCCGTCGATGACGGACGACACCAGCGCACGCCCGGGCAGATGAGGGAACAGCGCACCGACGATCGCGGGGCCGAGCAGCAGTGACACACCGACTGCGGCAAGCAGGTTGGGAATCGCAGCCAGCAGGGTCGCCACCAGGAACGTCGCCGCCAGCCTCGGCAGTCCCAGACGTCGGACCAGTCGGTCGGCCGGCAGCGCACACGCCGTAGCGGCGAGCGCAACCACGAGCGTGAGCGGATCGAGCCCGTCCAGGAATACCACCCACCCCAGCACCGACAACGGCACCGCCAACCTGGCATCGAACAGTCCCGCCGAGGGGGCGTGCTCGAGCGCGCCAAGCCGCCGGACAGCCTCGGCCAGTTCCAGGGAGCCGTCTTCGACCTGGTCGAGCAGCGCGTCGGCACCTGCCAGGCGCTCCAGACGCGGCGATGTCACGCTCACCTCGCGCATCATGGTGATCGGCACCGCCTGGCCCGGCCGCCAGTGGCTGATGATCAGCGAACTCATCGTGGCGTCGAGGGCGCTGCTCCCGAGCCCGACCGCGGAGAGGAAGCGCCGCAGACGGTCCAGGGTCTCGCTGACTGAGGTGCTGGATTCGAGCATCTGCTTGCCGGCGTCGGCCGCGAAGGCAAGCAGGACCGCGATGTCGGCCCGTGGGGCGGGGGGATCGACGCCTGAGGAGTCGTCTGGTGCTTCACCCATGGCGACATCTCCTGGCGTCGTCGTGAACCCTCACCTGCCCGGACCGGACGCCGGACACCGACCCGGGAGCCGCAGTGGTGCCGGAGCCTATGGCTCGGATGCCGCGCGCTGGTGGTGTCCTCCCCCGTGCTCCGCCCATCGCGGACGCGACGGTAGGGTCAACCCGCAAACGGACTCAGGCCAAGAATGTGAACGGCTCCCGCGGCCGGAACTCGGCAGAGACCTCTCCGGCCAGCCCGTCCCGGGATACGTCGACCGCCATCGCCTGGGCTCCGGAAGCCAGATCCACCTCGTCCAGGTCCACCCACATCACCGACGGCTTGACCGTCGACTCGAAGTAGTACCGCCTGGCGTCGTGATCGGCGATCGCGCGCCACAACGTGGAGACGTTGGGCGGGTGGTCGGGATCCTCCATGCCCAACGGCATGCCGATCGCCCGCATCTGGGAGAACACCGACGCCACCGCCATCGTCCGGTCCTCGTATTCGGGGGAGCTCTTGAGGTTGTAGCTCAAGCGGACGAACCGGTCCGCGGCGCTGAGCGTTCCCGGCAGCATCTTGTGCCCGCCGATCAGATCCCAGTACGCGTTCAAGGCGAGTTGCTGGTCGTACACCGGTGAGTTCGTCATCACGCGGTACTCCGGACCATGGTGGATGACCGGGTGACCATCGAGGTACTCGATTACCGCGCAGTCACCCGAGGAGTCCGACAGCGACAGGTGCACCAAGGCCACCCGGCCATTCGGAAGCACCGGACCGACGATGCTGAACGGATCATCGCGCGTCGCCTGCACGGCCTCCGCGACCGTCGCGAAATTGTCCAGGTAGTACTGCGCCCACGCCCCGACCGAGATCGTCTCCCTGCCCCCGGCGCTCGGTTCCCCGTACTCGGACTCCGCCAGATACAGGATGTTGGCTACCAGCCCCGCAGTGTTCATCCCGTCGGACGACGCGGATCCGTAGAACGACGCCACCACAGACCCGAATCTCGACGTCCAGCCGACCGGGCTGCTCCCGACACCGCCGTCGCGTTGCATCCCGGCCGGGAACACCCACAGCTCCGTGTTGGCCGCCAGATCGTTCCAGTCCATTCCGCGACCCGTGATGAACGTGCCGGTGCCCGTGCGGTAGGTGATTTTGGAGCACATGCCGTCCTCCGGTCTCCCGTCTCAAAGGTCCCGTCACCAGCCACGAATAGACGCATCGGCCGCGGCACAACCCATGGGCCGTCTTGCGGCGGGCGGCAGACTCGCGTGCCTCGGATTTCACGCTACGCCGCGGCAAGGAATCTGCAATTCCGCAAGCCCGACGGCCGACATCCACCACAACGACACGGCGGCGGCAGCCCTCCTGCAGCAGCGGGCCGTACCGCTGATCGCGGCGATGACGGCCTCCGGCCTGCCGGGCACGGTCACCGCCAAGGCCCTGCTCGACGCCCTCGGGCTGCCCGCGGGCGGGGTCCGCCCGCCCCTGCGCCCGGCGGACCCCGCAACCGTCACGGCCCTGCTCGCCGCCCACCGGGAACTGACCGCCGCCTGACCGCCTCCCCCGACCGCCTTCCCCGGCGGGGGATCCGCGGCCCGAGTTCCGGGACCCGGAGCGGGAGCGGCTGGTCGATCCCACCCGCCTCCGGTACGGGACGCGGGCGGGCACCCGCCGCAGAGCCCCGGCGCGCTACTGCTCAGGTCGTTCCCGGCGCGTCGGCCTCCCGGTGCATCCCCGTGCACAGAGCCCACACGACGAAGAGGTTGACGGCGACCAGAGTCAGGGCCCACAGCGGGTAGTACGGCACCCAGAGGAAGTTGGCCAGCGCGCCGAGCCCGGCCACGACCACCCCGAAGAACCGTGCCCACAGGGCCCCGGTGAGCACGGCGCCGCCGGCGACCACGGTGACGATCCCGACGATGAGGTGCACCCATCCCCAACCGGTGAGGCTGAACTCGAACACGTAGTGGCGCGTGACGACGAACAGGGAGTCCTCGGCGATGGCGGCGATCCCCTCGAAGATCGCCATCGCGCCGGCGAGGATCATCAGCGCCGCCGCCAGCACCGTGATGCCCGAGGTGGGCGCGTGCCACGGGTGCGGGCCGGCGTCGGGTGCCCCGGAGCGGTAGGCGTCACTGGCCATGTCGGACTCCTTGTACGTCAGATCGGCCGGTCCGCTGAGCGATCACAGCGCCGTGATAGGTCTCAGCGTGGCACGGCGGCACCCCGTCGGCATGCCGAGCTGCGGCACGCCCCGCCGGGCGCTGCCGCACCGCAGGTCCGTACCGTCCTCGCGCCGTTCCCGCGCCTCTCCCTCCCCGTGCCCGCCGCCCGGGCGGTCTCCGGGGGCATCCCGCGAGGTGCGCAGGCGTGGGGTGCGCAGGCGTCGGGTGCGCAGGCTTCGGGTCGCGTACGTCAGTTCGAGTGAGCGGAGGACAAGCACGCGGCCGGCCGTCCTCCGGCCGGGGTGTCGACGGCCCGCCGGAAGTCCGACGCGATGTCGCTCGGGGGCTCCCGGGTGAAGCCGTGCGGTGCCCGCTGGTCGTCGCACGGCACGTGTCCGTCGCACCGGGGTGCGGGGTCCCGGAAGACGGCCTCGCCGTCCGGCGCAGTCGCGCCGCGGGCGAGCCAGGGCACCCCCGTGACCCTGGCGTCCCCCTCTACCCGGCCTGTCGAGCGGCCGGGGTCAATGATGTTCACGGAGCCCGGCGGTTGTCATTCGCACGGCGTCCACATCGATGTGCGTACCGTCCACGGCTGCGGGACCCGGCGCCTGACTCCGCAATTCGCGGGGGGTGATGCCGTACGCGGCGCGGAACGCCCGGGTGAAGTCGCCGGGTCGGAGGTAACCCCACCGGGCGGCCACGGCGTTGACGGGGAGCGTGCGGAGCGCCGGGTCGGTCAGGTCCCGGCGGGCGTTGGCCAGCCGCTGTCCGCGGATGTACGCGGCCACGGTCAGCCCCTCTTCCCGGAAGAGGCGGTAGAGGTAGCTGCGTGAGATGTGGTGGGCTGCGGCGATCTGGGCGGGGGTCAGGTCCGGATCGCCCAGATTCCGCCGGACGAACGACTTGATGCGCAGGAGCAGGGTGCGGACGCGCGTCTCGGGCTGCAGGTGCGGCTCCGCTTCCAGGGCGTGGGCGAAGACCGCGGTGACGAGATCGGTGACCACCCTGCCCAGCCGCTCGGCATCGGCCGGCCGGTACGAGGAGGTGTCCGAGGAGAGTTGGACGAGGAGCCCCGCGAGCAGCGCGCCCATTCCCTCGCGACCGGATATCCGCCGGCCGACCACCCCGTACGTCCGGCCGGCCGGGAAGTCCACCGCAGCCCGCGGGATCTCCACCCCGACGATGGAGACCGGGTCCTGCCCGGTGGATATGTCGTAGGACCGGGACGAGCAGTTCACGTGGAAGTCGTCGACCCGGTACCCCACCTGCCGTCCGCCCCAGCTCGCCACGCCGTCGCCGCGCCGCAGCAGGGACAGGTGGAACACCTCGGGGTCGGACTGGCGGATGAGCTTCGGCGTCCGACGGAAGACCAGGCTGTCGAAGGACGCGGGCCACACCGTCACCTCGCCCAGCCCGATGACCCGCTGGTGCCCCCGGAAGTCGGCGGCGCGCTCGCTGCTCAGGTGCATCGGCGCGTGTGTGCGGCCCAACTGCTCCGTCCACGCCTCGAAACGGTCGTTCGCCGGCAACTCCTTCGTGGTGAAGACGGTTTCAGGTAGCACGGCGACAGTGAACCACAGCGGAGTCCGCCCCAAGCACCGGCACGTGCGCTCTCGGCCCGGCACGCGGACCCCGGTCGGCCCGCGGGACCGCGACCGAGTCCCGTACGGCGCCGTTCACCCTGCCGACCCGCCCGGGCGGACGGCGCCCGCCCGGGTCAGGCCAGTCCGAACTTCTCGGCGTGCACCTGCCGCGCGGGGACGCGCAGGTCCCGCAGGCCGGCGAGCACGGCGCCGGTCATGGCGGGCGGGCCGCAGACGTAGACGTCGCGTCCGGTGATGTCGGGAACCAGCCGCTGCAGGTTGTCCGGGGCGAACGGCGGGGTGCCGCTCTCCGCGGTCCGGCCGGTGAGCAGGTGCAGCCGTCCGCCCCGCAGCGCGACCAGTCGGCGCACCTCGTCCAGCAGCACGGCGTCGGCCTCGCCGCGCACCCGGTACAGCACGACGACGTCACCGGTCGTCTGCTCCTCCAGCATGGCCCGTACGGGCGTGATCCCCACTCCGCCGGCGATCAGCAGGGTGCCGGGCCGGGTCCGGTGCAGCGAGGTGAACGCCCCGTACGGTCCCTCGACGAAAGCCCGGCTGCCGACCGGGAGGTTCCGCAGGCCGGCACTGGTGCTGCCGGCCGCCTTCGCGGTGAGGCGCAGCCCTTGTCCGTTCGGCGCCGCGGACAGGGAGAAGGGGTTGGCCAGCCACCAGTGGTTGTGCCCGGGGAACCGCCAGATGCAGAACTGGCCCGCCCTGGCCGGGAGTCTGTCCAGGTGCCGGCCGGTGACATGGACGGAGACCACGTCGTCCGACTCCGGTACCACGGCCGCGACGCGGAACCGGTGGTAGGCGTTGCGCCACAGCGGCACGGCGACCCGCCCGAACAGCAGGGCACCGAAGGCGAACAGCCACAGGATCCACCAGTAGGCCGTGGCGAACGCGGAGGACGCGAAGGTGGTGGTCTCCTGCAACTCGTGGACGAACGACAGGCCGAGGGCCACGTAGAGCAGCAGGTGCAGGCCGTGCCAGACCTCGTACGGCAGTCGCCGCCGCAGCGGCCGGACGGAGACCGCGGCGACCACGACGACGATGCCCGCGGCGAGCATGCCCAGCAGGGAGGCCGGCACCCCGCTCAGCGCGGTGAACGTCCTCGCCATGGACGTACCGTCGAGCGCCGCGAAACCGGCCACCACCAGCGTGGCATGGGTGAGGACCGTCCACAGCAGCAGGAAGCCGACCCAGCGGTGCCACACCGTGAGCCGGTCCATCCCGATGCGGCGGTCCAGCCAGGGCAGCCGGGCCACCAGCAGCAGTTGGAACAGCATCAGCAGGGCCGCGTGCACCCCGAAGAACCTGGCGGTCGTGAGCACCCCGTTCTTGTCCGAACCGGCGCTGAGGAACAGCGCCTCCACGATCACCGCGTTGCCGATGACGAACATCCACATCGCCCGGCGCGCCGCATCCACCGGAAGCACCGCCGCTCTGCGCACGGTGCCGCTTGACATCGCCATGTTTCCTCACATCCCCCGTGGCCGCTGCGCAGCGGCCCTCGTGCACGAACCCCGTGAAGATCGGGTGACCCGTCCGGTCGCACACCCCGATCGCATACCCATACGCGGCGCGCGCCCGATCCGTTCAGACACGGACCCGACCGCGTGCGGCCTCCGGGCGTACGGACCCTCAGCGGCGGTTCGGCTGCCGGCGCTCGACGCGGTCGAGGTCGCCGGCGAGCAGGTCGTCGTGGTGGATGGTGAAGTCTCCGTTGGGCAGGGTCTGCCCGCGGCCGTAGTGCCGGCCCACGATGCGGCCGGGGAGGAAGGAACGAAGCCGGTGGCGCATGTCCCGGGGGTGGTCGACGGGTGCGCCCCAGCCGGAGGGGGCCTGGTCGGTGGAGAGCAGGACCCAGTGGTCCACGGGCACGGCGGCACCGAGGTCCGGGGCCGCTCCGGTGTGGCTGTCCAGGGCCGGCACGGTCAGCCGGTCGGGGTCGAGGGGCCGGTACCAGAGCAGCAGGGGCTTGGCACGTTGCGCGTCGGCGTTGTCGAAGCAGCACACGGCGATGGTGTGGTCGGGGAAGTGGTCCGCGTAGAAGCGCAGGAGGTCCGGGTCGACATCGGGGCGCCGGTGCGGCGGCACCTGCCGCAGCGCTGCGGGGACCGCGGTGGGGTCGGCGGCCAGCAGCACCGTGTAGATGTCGTGGTCGAAGACCTGGACGGGCTGGGTTTCCGCACCCATGAACGCGATGCCGTCGGCTGCCGCGTTGACGGATTCGACGGCGGTGACCATGCGGTGCAGGACGTCTCCGGTGCGTCCGGCCGCGAGGAAGTGACGGGGCGTGAGCTGCCTGGTGGGCAGGTGCAGCAGCATGGCGTTCGGGCCGGCCGTCAGGTTGGCGGCGGTGTTCTGGTAGCCCAGGACGTGGATGAGGCCGTGCTCGGGGTGGTGCTGTCGACCGCAGTACGCAATCGTGCCGGAGAACTCGGCCTCACCTGTTGAGATGCACACGGCGGTACGGTATCGCCTCTGTCGGGTGGGTGCCGGTGCCCGGACCGCTCACGCGCGGTCCTCCCGGCGCAGGTCAGCCCGCCGCCCTATGCGTCCCCACCGCCCCGGGGCCACCGCGCTCGACCAGACGCTGTCAGGTGAACCGTCCCACCATCGCCCACTCACGTTCAGCTCAGTAATCGTCCGGACCGCCGTACCGGAAGGTCGAGAAGCCGGGGCCCGAGATCCTCTTCCCGCTGACGGAAACCCTCCGTGGTATCGGTGACCGCTTCGCCTCCTCTGCGCTCAGACAGGCAGCGTATGCCGCACGTTACGGCTCCGGGGCTTCCTCGTTCGGCGGGTTCTCCCGTTCCGCTTGACCGTCTGGCGTTTCGACCGCGCGCGGTGCTCGCACACGAACGCCCTCCCGGGGGGTGCTCGGGCCGCGGGAGGGCGCTCGGTGACGGCCGCCGCCGTCGGCTGCCGACGTTTCGTCGGCAGCAGGACGTGGGTCGGCGTGGCAGCCGCGGGTCCGCGGCCGCCGGGGGTCAGTTGTGGCTGTGCAGGACGTCGTTCAGGCCGCCCCACTCGGCGTTGTTCGGGACGGCCTGGACGGAGCCGGTCACCGAGTTGCGGCGGAAGAGGACGTTGTCGGCGCCGGAGAGTTCGCGGGCCTTGACGATCTGGCCGTCGGGCATGGTGACCTTGGTCCCGGCGGTGAGGTAGAGGCCGGCCTCGACCACGCAGTCGTCGCCCAGGGCGATACCGACGCCCGCCTCGGCGCCGACCAGGGAGCGCTCGCCGATGCGGACCCGCTCCTTGCCGCCGCCGGAGAGGGTGCCCATGGTGGAGGCGCCGCCGCCGATGTCGGAACCGTCGCCGACGACGACGCCCTGGGAGATGCGGCCCTCGACCATGGAGGTGCCCAGGGTGCCGGCGTTGAAGTTGACGAAGCCCTCGTGCATGACGGTGGTGCCGGCGGCCAGGTGGGCGCCGAGGCGGACCCGGTCGGCGTCGGCGACGCGCACGCCCGCCGGGGCCACGTAGTCGGTCATCCGCGGGAACTTGTCCACACCGGTGACGGAGAGGTGCAGTCCGCGGGCGCGGGCCCGCAGGCGGACCGCCTCCAGCGTGTCCACCGCGACCGGGCCCTGGGAGGTCCAGGCGACGTTGGCGAGCAGGCCGAAGACGCCGTCCAGGTTCTGCTCGTTGGGCCGGACCAGGCGGTGCGAGAGCAGGTGCAGGCGCAGGTAGGCGTCGTGGGTGTCGAGCGGCTTGTCGTCCAGCGAGGAGATGACCGTGCGGACCGCGACGATCTCGACGCCGCGCACCTCGTCCGTGCGGACCGCCTCGGCGGCGCCCTCGCCGAGCAGCTCCACGGCTCGTTCGGCGGACAGGCGCTCGGTGCCGGCCGGGCCGGGCTGGTCGACCGTCTCGGGGGCGGGGAACCAGGTGTCCAGGACGGTGCCGTCGGCGGCGACGGTGGCGAGGCCGGCGGCCACGGCGCCGGTGGTGCGGGGAGCAGTCGTGTCGGTCATGAGGGCAACCTAACCGGCCGGAGGGCGGGGAGGCGAACCAGCACGGCCTCGTCTCAGGTGGCGGGCGGAGAGAAGGCGGGAGAGAGAGCGGGGGCGGCCTCCGCGCCCGGGCGCGACGGGCGCCGGCTCGCGCTCCCCTGGCCGCCGGCTCGCGCTGCCCGAATCCGCGCCTCTCCCTCACCGGGGCCTCCGGATCCCCCGCTTCGGGGCGGCCGTCTGCTCTCCGTGGCGGGCCGCGCCGGTCGCCTCAGTCGGGCGGGCCGATGACCCGGGCGAGCACCTCGCGGGCGTAGGCCTCGTCGTACGGCGTGTCCGTGAGGAGCACCTGGAGGCAGATCCCGTCCATGAGCGCCACCAGCGCCCGCGCCGTGACCGGGTCGGTGCGGCGGGAGAGCAGTTCGGCGAGGTCGGCGGCCCACTCCGCGGCCACCGGGCGCAGCGCGGGTCGGCGCAGGGCGGCCAGGTACAGCTCGTACTCCAGTTCCACGCCGGTGCGGTCGCCGGCGAGCCACTCCCCCGTCAGGGCGGCGAGGGCGGCGGCCAGGTCGGTGCGCGGGTCGTCGAGTCCGCCGCTCGTGGCGACGGCCTTGGCGAAGCCCTCGTTGGCCTGGCGCAGGGCGGCCACCATCAGCTCGTCGAGGGTGGCGAAGTGGTACGTCGTGGAGCCGAGCGGGACGTCCGCCTCGGCTGCGGCGGAGCGGTGGCTCAGCCCGGCGAGGCCTTTGGCGCCCACCACCCGGATCGCCGCGTCGATGATCCGCTGCCGGCGCTCGGGGTCGTAGCGGCGGGCCATCAGTGCGCGCCTCCCATGTTGAGGACCACCACTCCGGCCACGATCAGCAGCATTCCGGCGATCTTGGCGGGGCCGAGTCCCTCCCCGAACAGCACCAGCCCGAGCAGGGCGATGGCCGCGGTGCCCGCGCCCGACCAGATGGCGTACGCGGTGCCGATCGAGACGGTCTTCAGGGTGTGTGCGAGCAGGGCGAAGGAGACCAGGTAGCCGAGGGCGGTGAGCAGGGCGGGGGCGGGTCTGCTGAAGCCATCGCTGTACTTCATGGCGGTGGTGGCGGCCACTTCGGCGGCGATGGCTCCCACGAGCGACAGGTATCCCATGCGTACGAGCGTACACAACGATGCGTACGGGTGTACACACCGATGCCGCCGGCATCGCACCGCCGGCATCGGTACCCCCGGACACCGCCCCCGGCAACGCCGAACGGCGAGGTCCCGCAGGACCTCGCCGTTCGTGGCGCCCGGACGGGCGCGCAGGGATCAGACGTTGAAGCCGAGCGCCCGCAACTGCTCGCGGCCGTCGTCGGTGATCTTGTCCGGGCCCCACGGCGGCATCCACACCCAGTTGATGCGCAGCTCGCTGACGAGGCCGTCGGTGGCCGACTTGGCCTGGTCCTCGATGACGTCGGTGAGCGGGCAGGCCGCGGACGTCAGGGTCATGTCGACGGTCGCCACGTTGGCGTCGTCGACATGGATGCCGTAGATCAGGCCCAGGTTGACGACGTCGATGCCCAGCTCGGGGTCGACGACGTCCATCAGCGCCTCACGGAGTTCCTCCTCCGAGGCGGGCTTCATCTCAACGGTGTCGGTCATGCCGTCTTCCTTTCGGCGTCGGCTTCGCCCATGGCCTTGGCCGTCGCGTCCTTCCACGCCATCCAGCTCAGCAGCGCGCACTTGACCCGGGCCGGGTACTTGGACACGCCCGCGAAGGCGACCGCGTCGTCCAGGATCTGCTCCATCGCGTCGTCGGGCTCGAGCCGCCCCTTGGACTGCATCAGCTCCAGGAAGGTCTCCTGGATCCGCTGCGCCTCGGCGAGGTCCTTGCCGACCAGGAGGTCGTTCAGCACCGAGGCGCTGGCCTGGCTGATGGAGCAGCCCTGGCCCTCGTAGGAGACGTCCTGGATGGTCGTGCCGTCGTACTTCACGCGGAGCGTGATCTCGTCACCGCACGTCGGGTTGACGTGGTGCACCTCGGCGTCGCCGTCCCTCAGACCACGCCCGTGCGGGTTCTTGTAGTGGTCCAGGATGACTTCCTGGTACATGGAGTCCAGCTTCATGCGGTCGTTCGCCCATCCCTCAGCCGAAGAAGTTCCGTACGTGCTCCAGGCCGTCGACGAGCGCGTCGATCTCCGCCGGCGTGGAGTACAGATAGAACGACGCCCGCGTGGTCGCGGGAATTCCGTAGCGCAGGCAGACCGGGCGGGCGCAGTGGTGGCCGACCCGGACCGCGATGCCCTGCTCGTCGAGGACCTGGCCCACGTCGTGCGGGTGGATGTCGCCGAGCACGAAGGAGATCGCGGCCCCCCGGTCCTCGGCCGACGCCGGGCCGATGATCCGGAGATCGGGGACCTGGGCGAGGCGCTGCACCGCGTACTCGGTGAGCGCGTGCTCGTGGGCGAGGATCCGGTCCATGCCGACCGACTGCAGGTAGTCGATCGCCGCGCCGAGGCCGACCGCCTGCGCGATCGGCGGGGTGCCCGCCTCGAACTTGTGCGGGGCGGGCGCGTACGTGGAGGAGTGCATCGAGACCGTCTCGATCATCTCGCCGCCGCCGAGGAACGGAGGCAGGTCCTCCAGCAGCTCCTGGCGGCCCCACAGCACGCCGATGCCGGTCGGGCCGCACATCTTGTGCCCGGTGAAGGCGACGAAGTCGGCCTGGAGGGCCTGCACGTCCATCGGCATGTGCGGCGCGGCCTGGGAGGCGTCGATGCAGACCAGGGCGCCGACCTCCTGGGCGCGGCGGACGATCGCCTCGACCGGGTTGTACGTGCCCAGGATGTTGGAGACGAGCACGAAGGAGACGATCTTCGTCTTCTCGGTGATGACCTCGTCGATGTTCGACAGGTCCAGGCGGCCGTCGTCGGTCAGGCCGAACCACCTCAGCTTCGCGCCGGTGCGCTGCGCGAGCAGCTGCCAGGGCACGATGTTGGAGTGGTGCTCCATCTCCGTGATGACGATCTCGGTGTCGGCGTCCACCCGGTAGGGCTCGTCGGCCCAGCCCAGCATGTTCGCCACGAGGTTGAGCGACTCGGAGGCGTTCTTGGTGAAGATCACCTCGTCGCGGCTCGGCGCGTTGATGAACTCCGCCACCTTGTCGCGCGCGCCCTCGTACAGCGCCGTGGCCTCCTCGGCGAGCACGTGCACGCCCCGGTGGACGTTGGCGTTGTGCTGCTCGTAGTACTCGGCGATCACGTCGAGGACCTGGCGCGGCGTCTGCGAGGTCGCCGCGTTGTCCAGGTACACGAGCTTCTTCCCGTCGTGGACCGTGCGGTCCAGGATGGGGAAGTCCTTGCGGAGCGCCTCGGCGTCGAGGAGACCCGGCAGCTGTGTCACGCGGATGCGCCTCCCTTCGTGTAGGCCTCGTAGCCCTCGTTCTCCAGCTTGTCGGCGAGTTCGGGACCGCCGGACTCGACGATCCGGCCGCCGGCGAACACGTGCACGTGGTCGGGCTTGATGTAGCGCAGGATGCGCGTGTAGTGGGTGATCAGCAGGGTGCCGACCTGACCGCTCTCGCGGACCCGGTTGACGCCCTCGGAGACGACCCGCAGCGCGTCCACGTCGAGGCCCGAGTCCGTCTCGTCGAGGACCGCGATGCGCGGCTTGAGCAGCTCCAGCTGGAGGATCTCGTGGCGCTTCTTCTCACCGCCGGAGAAGCCCTCGTTGACGTTGCGCTCGGCGAAGGACGGGTCCATGTTGAGGCGCTCCATGGCCTCCTTGACCTCCTTCACCCAGGTGCGCAGCTTGGGGGCCTCGCCGCGGACGGCGGTCGCGGAGGTGCGCAGGAAGTTGGAGACCGAGACGCCGGGGACCTCGACCGGGTACTGCATGGCCAGGAACAGGCCGGCGCGGGCGCGCTCGTCGACGGACATCTCCAGGACGTCCTCGCCGTCCAGGGTGACGGTGCCGCCGGTGATCGTGTACTTGGGGTGACCCGCGAGGGAGTAGGCGAGGGTCGACTTGCCGGAGCCGTTGGGGCCCATGATGGCGTGCGTCTCGCCCTGCTTCACGGTGAGGTCGACGCCCTTGAGGATCTCCTTCGTGGCGTTGTCGGCCTCGACGGTGACGTGCAGGTCTCGGATTTCAAGCGTTGCCATGGGTGCCTCAGGACTCCTGGGTGAGGGAGACGAGCACGTCGTCCCCTTCGATCTGTACGGGGTATACGGGGACGGGGCGGGTCGCCGGAAGGCTGTCGGGCTTGCCGGAGCGCAGGTCGAAGCGCGAGCCGTGCAGCCAGCACTCGATGTGGCAGTCGTCGACCTCGCCCTCGGAGAGGGAGACGTTCGCGTGCGAGCAGATGTCGTTGATCGCGAAGACCTCGCCCTCGGTCCGCACGAGGGACAGGGGCGTGCCGTCGAGTTCCACCCGCTTCGGGGTGTCCTCCTCCAGCTCGCTCAGGTTGCAGACTCGAACGAAGGTCATGCGACCGATGCCTCCAGCTCCTCCTCGATCTTGGCGAGCAGCCGCTCCTCGATGTCCGCGACGCCGATCTGCTGGACCAGCTCGGCGAAGAAGCCGCGGACCACGAGCCGGCGGGCCTCCTGCTCGGGGATGCCGCGGGCCATGAGGTAGAAGAGCTGCTCGTCGTCGAAGCGGCCGGTGGCGGAGGCGTGGCCGGCGCCGACGATCTCGCCGGTCTCGATCTCCAGGTTGGGGACGGAGTCGACCCGGGCGCCGTCGGTCAGCACCAGGTTGCGGTTCATCTCGTAGGTGTCGGTGCCCTCGGCCGCCGCCTCGATGAGCACGTCGCCGATCCACACCGCGTGTGCGTCGTCGCCCTGGAGCGCGCCCTTGTAGACGACGTTCGACGAGCAGTGCGGGGTGTTGTGGGTGACCAGCAGGCGGTGCTCCTGGTGCTGGCCGGCGTCGGTGAAGTACAGGCCGAACAGGGCGGCCTCGCCGCCGGGGCCGGCGTACTCCACGCGCGGGTGGAGGCGCACCACGTCGCCGCCGAAGGTGACGACCACGGACTTGAAGGAGGCGTCCCGGCCGACCAGGGCGTTGTGCTGGCCGATGTGGACGGCCTTGTCGTCCCAGTCCTGGACGGAGACGACGGTCAGCTTGGCGCCGTCGCCGAGGAGGTAGTCGACGTTGGCGGCGAGGACCGCGTCGCCGGTGTGGTCGATGACGACGACGGCCTCCGCGAAGGCGCCCAGCTCGATCACCTGGTGGCCGAAGGCGGTGCCGCCCTCGCCGTGCACCGCGATGCGGATCGGCTCGGTGAGGACGGTCTCCTTCGGCACGGTCACGACCGAGGCCTTCTCGAAGGCGGAGTAGGCCTGCGCGGCGACGCGGTCCACCGGGGTGCCCGCGCGGCCGAGCCGCGCGTCGTCGCGGCCGACGGCCTCGACGGTGACGCCCTCGGGGGCCCGGACGTCGACCCGGACGCCGTCGCCGGTCGCCTCGGCGGTGCCGTCGTGCAGGCCGCGCAGCCGCTCCAGCGGGGTGAACCGCCACTCCTCCTCACGGCCGTGCGGGACCGGGAAGTCCGTCACGTCGAAGGACGGGGGCGCGCTCATGCGCGAGACGACGGTCGACTCCGCGGCGACCGCGATCGAGCCCGCGGTGGTGGATCCCACGGGTGGGGGTCCCCCCGCCCGAGCGGATCCTGGGGTGGGGGAGTTCTGGGCCTCGGCCATGGCTGTCGTGTTGCTCGCTTTCTCAGGTCAGTGACGTGACGGGGCAGCGGGCCGGAGTGTCCCCGGCCCGGGCCGGGGACTAACCGACCGCGCCCTCCATCTGCAGCTCGATCAGCCGGTTGAGCTCCAGCGCGTACTCCATGGGCAGCTCCTTGGCGATCGGCTCGACGAAGCCTCGCACGATCATCGCCATCGCCTCGTCCTCGCTCAGGCCGCGGCTCATCAGGTAGAAGAGCTGGTCCTCGGAGACCTTGGAGACGGTGGCCTCGTGGCCCATGGACACGTCGTCCTCGCGGACGTCCACGTAGGGGTAGGTGTCCGAACGCGAGATCGTGTCGACCAGCAGCGCGTCGCAGAGCACGTTCGACTTCGATCCGGCGGCGCCCTCGCCGATCTCGATCAGCCCGCGGTAGGAGGTGCGGCCGCCGGCGCGCGCCACCGACTTGGAGACGATGTTGGAGGAGGTGTGCGGGGCCATGTGGACCATCTTGGCGCCCGCGTCCTGGTGCTGGCCCTCGCCGGCGAACGCGATGGACAGCGTCTCGCCCTTGGCGTGCTCGCCCATCAGGTACACGGCCGGGTACTTCATCGTCACCTTGGAGCCGATGTTGCCGTCGACCCACTCCATGGTCGCGCCCTCGTACGCCACGGCGCGCTTGGTGACCAGGTTGTAGACGTTGTTCGACCAGTTCTGGATGGTCGTGTAGCGGCAGCGGGCGTTCTTCTTGACGATGATCTCGACGACGGCGCTGTGCAGCGAGTCCGACTTGTAGATCGGGGCGGTGCAGCCCTCGACGTAGTGCACGTAGGCACCCTCGTCGACGATGATCAGGGTCCGCTCGAACTGGCCCATGTTCTCCGTGTTGATGCGGAAGTAGGCCTGGAGCGGGATCTCGACGTGGACGCCCGGCGGGACGTAGATGAAGGAGCCGCCGGACCACACGGCCGTGTTCAGTGCGGCGAACTTGTTGTCGCCGGCGGGGATGACCGTGCCGAAGTACTCCTTGAAGAGCTCCGGGTGCTCCTTCAGGGCGGTGTCGGTGTCGAGGAAGACGACGCCCTGCTCCTCCAGGTCCTCGCGGATCTGGTGGTAGACGACCTCCGACTCGTACTGCGCGGCGACGCCGGCGACCAGGCGCTGCTTCTCCGCCTCCGGGATGCCGAGCTTGTCGTAGGTGTTCTTGATGTCCTCGGGCAGGTCCTCCCAGGACTCCGCCTGCTTCTCCGTCGAGCGCACGAAGTACTTGATGTTGTCGAAGTCGATGCCCGACAGGTCCGAGCCCCAGTTCGGCATGGGCTTCTTCTCGAAGAGCTTCAGGCCCTTCAGACGCAGCTTGGCCATCCACTCCGGCTCGGACTTCTTCGTCGAGATGTCCCGGACGACCTCGTCGTTCAGACCACGCCGCGCCGAGGCACCGGCCTCGTCGGAGTCGGCCCAGCCGTACTCGTACTTGCCCAGGCCCTCCAGTTCGGGGTGGGCGGTCTCCGTGGGGAGAGTCATGCGGGGTTCCTCCCGGCCGTGCTTGCAGATGCGTCAGTGGAATGCGTGGGGGTGTTCTGGGGGATGAACGTGGTGCAGACGCCGTCGCCGTGGGCGATGGTCGCCAGCCGCTGGACGTGAGTACCCAGCAGTTCGGCGAAGAACTCCGTCTCCGCCTCGCACAGCTGGGGGAACTGCTCCGCGACGTGGGCGACCGGGCAGTGGTGCTGGCACAACTGCTCGCCCCGCTGCGGGAGGGGTGCGCTCCGCGCGGTAGCAGCGTACCCGTCGGCGCTCAGGGCCTTGGCCAGGGCTTCGGCGCGCTCCTCGCGGGAGGCGCCCTCGACCGCCTTGCGGTAGGCGCCGGCCTGCGCGGCGATCCGGGCGCGGGCGAAGGCGGCGACCGCCTCCTCGCCGCCCTCGCGCTCGGCGATCCAGCGCAGCGCGTCCGCGGCCAGCTTGTCGTACGACTGGTCGAAGGCGTCGCGGCCGCAGTCCGTGAGGGCGAACACCTTCGCGGGCCGGCCGCGGGTCCGGGTGCCGTACACCCGCTGCTCCCGGGCCTCCACGACGTCGTCGGCGACCAGCGCGTCCAGGTGCCGGCGCACGGCGGCCTGGGTGAGGCCCAGGCGGCCGGCGAGCACGGCGGCCGTGGACGGGCCGTGGTCCAGGATGGACCGCGCGACCCGGTTGCGCGTGGAGCGCTCCCCGGTCGCGAGCTCCTCCTGCGGGGCCCCCGCGGGGGTCTCCCGAGCCTCGCCGACGTTTTTCACAACGCCATTGTTGCGTAATTCCCGGAAGCGTGACAAGCGGCACCCCGACCGGGGCGCGGTGCCCTGCGTCACTTAGGCATACCTAAGCCGACATCGCATCTGACCTGCGGAAACGATCTTTGATCGATCGGTGGGTCCGGTCGGCCGCGGCGACCGGGCGGATGCCCGGGCGCGGGCGCGGCGGGCCGGCGGCCCGCGCGGGCGGGCGGACGCGGCCGGGAATCCGCTGGCGCCGCCCGCAGCGCTCGGGAAGACTGCCGATCATGCCCGTACCCGCTCCGACCGGCCCGCTCGTCACCCGCGGCACCCTCGCCGCCGAACTGCGGCGACTGGGCGTCCGGACCGGCGAGACCCTCCTCGTGCACTCCTCGCTCAGCTCCCTCGGATGGGTGAACGGCGGCGCCGTCGCGGTCGTCCAGGGACTGCTGGACGCGCTCGGCGCGCAGGGGACGCTGGTCGTCCCCACCCAGTCCGCGGACCTCTCCGACCCGGCGCTGTGGAGCAGTCCGCCCGTGCCCGAGCAGTGGTGGGAGACGATCCGCGCCACCATGCCCGCCTACGATCCCCGGACCACGCCCGCCCGCGGGGTCGGCGTGGTCCCCGAGACCGTGCGCACCTGGCCGGGCGCGCTGCGCAGCGCCCACCCGCAGACGTCGTTCGCCGCCGTCGGCCCGCTTGCGCCGAGGATCACCGAGGGGCACGCCCAGGACTGCCGGCTCGGCGAGCGCAGCCCGCTCGCACGGCTGGAGGCGCTGGGCGCCCGGGTACTGCTGCTCGGGGTCGGCTACGACAGCTGCACCAGCTTCCACCTCGCCGAGTACCGGATCCCGGCGCCCCTCGTCGCGGTCGGCCGCCCCGCGCCCGGCGGCGGCTGGGAGGCGCCGGTGGAGGTCTCCGTCACCTCCGACCGCTTCGACGAACTGGGGCGCGACTTCGAACGGGAGCGTCCCGTCGTCCGCGGCCCGGTGGGCGCGGCCGAGGCGCGGCTGTTCCCGGTGGCCGACGCGGTGGCCTATGCCGAGCGGTGGCTCGCGGCGCACCGCCCGCGCAGGGAGGCGCTCCCCCACCCGCTCGCCTGATCCGGGCCGCTCCCGCACCCGCCCCGGGCCCACGACGCGCCCGCCCCCGTACCGACGGCCCGCTCCGCTCCCGCACCCGCTTCCCGCACGTCGCGCGCCCGCTCCGGCGTCCCGCCGTCCGCCTCGCCGTGCGTCCCGCCGCCCCGCCCGGGCGTGGGCCGACGGACAGGTGCCGGACGGGCACCGGACCGGCGCGGGGACGGGCACCGGACCGGCGCAGGGACAGGCACCGGACGGGCGCGGGGGCGGCGTGCGCACCCGGCCGCCCGGCCGCCCCGGGGCCTCCTTAGACTCTGACCCCATGCGAAGTGAGTCCGTCGTCCAGGTGCAGTCCCTGGTGAAGCGGTACGGCACCAAGACCGCGGTGGACGGCCTCGACCTGGTGGCCCGGGCGGGCGTGACCGCCGTCCTGGGCCCCAACGGTGCCGGCAAGACGACCACGGTCGAGACCTGCGAGGGGTACCGGCGGCCGGACTCCGGCACGGTGCGCGTACTGGGCCTCGACCCGGTCGCGCAGTCGGCCGAGCTGCGGCCGCGGATCGGCGTGATGCTCCAGTCCGGCGGCGTCTACTCGGGGGCGCGCGCCGAGGAGATGCTGCGGCACATGGCACGTCTGCACGCGCACCCGCTGGACGTGGACGCGCTGATC
The DNA here is from genome assembly GCF_047200655.1 of Streptomyces sp. MS06. Lineage (NCBI taxonomy): Bacteria > Bacillati > Actinomycetota > Actinomycetes > Kitasatosporales > Streptomycetaceae > Streptomyces > Streptomyces sp. MS06. Next base: position 22,328 of record NZ_JBJZOJ010000042.1, on the reverse strand, counting down.
GAACGGCTCGGCCTCGGGTCCTGCGGGCGCACCGGCTACCGCCGGCTGTCCGGCGGCCAGCAGCAGCGGCTCGCGCTGGCGATGGCGGTCGTCGGGCGGCCGGAGCTGGTGTTCCTGGACGAGCCGTCCGCCGGACTCGACCCGCAGGCCCGCCGCGCCACCTGGGACCTGGTGCGCGACCTGCGCGCCGACGGGGTGTCCGTGATCCTCACCACCCACTCCATGGACGAGGCCGAGCAGCTCGCCGACGACGTCGCCATCATCGACGCCGGCCGGGTCGTCGCCCAGGGCTCCCCGGAGCGGCTGTGCCGCGGCGGCGCCGAGAACACCCTGCGGTTCGGCGGCCGCCCGGGACTGGACGTGGGTTCGCTGCTCAAGGCCCTGCCACCGGGCTCCTCGGCCGCCGAGCTGACGCCCGGCTCGTACCGGGTGACCGGCGAGGTCGACCCGCAGCTGCTCGCCACGGTCACCTCCTGGTGCGCGCAGCACGGCGTGCTGCCGGACCGGATCTCCGTCGAGCGGCACACCCTCGAGGACGTCTTCCTGGAGCTCACCGGCAAGGAGCTGCGCTCGTGACCGCCAACGGCACCCACACCCCGAGGCCGGGGGCGGCCCCGCTGCCCCGCATGATCGCCGCGCAGGCCGCCCTGGAGACGCGGATGCTGCTGCGCAACGGGGAGCAGCTGCTGCTCACGGTGATCATCCCCACGCTGCTGCTGGTGCTGTTCAGCTCGATCGACATCGTCGACACCGGTGCGGGGAAGTCGGTGGACTTCCTGGCGCCGGGCATCCTGGCCCTGGCCGTGATGTCCACGGCGTTCACCGGGCAGGCCATCGCCACCGGTTTCGAGCGGCGCTACGGCGTACTGAAGCGGCTCGCCTCCTCGCCGCTGCCCCGCTGGGGGCTGATGACCGCCAAGACGGCGTCCGTGCTGGTCACCGAGGTGCTCCAGGTGCTGCTGCTGACGGTGATCGCCCTCGCGCTGGGCTGGTCGCCGCACGGCGGGGTGCTCCCGGTGCTGCTGCTCCTGCTCGCCGGTACGGCGGCCTTCTCCGGGCTCGGGCTGCTGATGGCCGGCACGCTGAAGGCCGAGGCGACGCTGGCCGCGGCCAATCTGGTCTTCCTGCTGCTGCTGGTGGGCGGAGGCGTGATCGTGCCGCTGGACCGCTTCCCGTCGGGCGCCCAGCACGTGCTGGGGCTGCTGCCGGTCTCCGCCCTGTCGGACGGGCTGCGGGACGTGCTGCAGCACGGCGCCGGCATGCCCTGGGGCGACCTGGGGATCCTGGCCGTGTGGGCGGCGGCGGGTCTGGCGGCCGCGGGCCGGTTCTTCCGCTGGGAGTGAGCAGGCGGCCGGGACCGGGACGCCCGGCGGGCTGCGCGGGCCGTGGTGAGCAGACGCACACGGCCCCCTCGTGAAAGCGTGCACAAACGGGCGCATACGATGGTGCGCGTGCCAAAGCTGACCCGCGCCGACGCCCTCGCGGCCGCGCGCAACCCGCTCGACTTCATCGCCACGCGCTGGACGCCCGCCCCGCGGACCGTCCGGCGGGCGGCCCTGTCCGCCGTCGTCATGGCGGTGGTGATCGTCGCCACCGGCGGCGCCGTGCGCCTGACCGGCTCGGGCCTGGGCTGCCCCACCTGGCCGAAGTGCACGGCGGACTCGCTCGCCGCGACCGGCGCGATGGGCTACCACGGCGCCATCGAGTTCGGTAACCGGCTGCTGACCTACGTCCTGTGCGCGGCGGTCGGCTGGGCGATCGTCGCCGCGCGTGCGGCCGAGCCGTGGCGCCGAGGCCTGACCCGGCTCGGCTGGGCCCAGTTCTGGGTCGTGATGAGCAACGCGATCCTCGGCGGCATCGTCGTCCTGGTCGGGCTCAACCCGTACACGGTCGCGGCGCACTTCGTCGCGACCACCGCACTGATCACGGTCGCCGTGGTGATGTGGCAGCGCGCGGGAGAGGGCGACGCGGCGCCCCGGCCGCTGGTCGGCAAGGCGGTGGTGCAGCTGGTGTGGTTCCTGGTCGCGGCGGCCGCGCTGCTGGTCCTGGTCGGCACGGTGGTCACCGGCGCGGGCCCGCACGCGGGCGACTCCAGCGAGGTGACCCGCATCCCCGTCGACTGGGAGACCGTCGCCAAGCTGCACGCGGTGCTGGCCTGGATCGTGGTGACGCTGACCTTCGCGCTGTGGTTCGTGCTGAAGGCGGTCGACGCGCCCAAGGCTCCGCTGGACCGCACGCGGGAGCTGTTCCTGGTGCTGCTGGCCCAGGGCGTGATCGGGTACGTCCAGTACTTCACCCACCTTCCCGAGGCCCTGGTGGGCCTGCACATGCTCGGCTCCGCACTGATGTGGATCTGGGTGCTGCGGGTGCTGCTGTCGCTGCGCGAGCGCCCGCGGACCGCGAAAGCGGACCTGCCGGGACCGGCGGCGGAACCCGTGGTCGACGCCGCCGTGTGAGTCGGCGCCCGCCGGACGCCGACACCGCCCGACGGCACCACGCGGACGCCGAACCGCCGTCGCGCGGCTCGGGCCGCAGGGCGCGGACACCCGACGCGGACGGCGCGCCGCGCCGCTCAGCACGGAGGGCGGGCCGCAGCGCTCAGCGCGGACGGCGGGCCGCAGCGCGGATGCCGGGCCCCGGTCGCCGGGGCGGCGCCGGCGTCGGGTCGCCGGGGCGGCGTCGGGCCGCCAGGGCGGCGTCGGCGCAGACGTGCGGGAAGGCCGCCGCGAGGTGGGCGGCGTGCCGGTGGTACGGGTGGCCGTGCAGGAGCACCAGGTCGGCGCCCAGGCCGGCCGTGGCGCGGGCGAACCCGGTCAGCAGCGCCGGGTCGGTGCGCTCCGTGCGCCACCCGGTTCCGCGAGGCCGGCGTGCCACGGCGGACGGTGTGTCCATCTCCGGGCTCGCCGCGGCTGGACCGTGCGCTGCTCACCGGTCCCGACGGGTGAACCCGTCCTCAGGTGTTGCTCGGACCGCCGAGCTGGATCCCGGCCATGCGGGTCCACTCGTAGGGACCGGTCCTCACCTTTGCCGCGAGTTCGCCGTCGAAGGCCTCGTGGACGGTGATCCCGGACTTCTCGACGGCCTTCTCGGCCAGCTCGTAGGAGGTGGCGAACAGGTCGCCCCAGGTGCCGTCCTCGCCGACGAGTACGATCCGGGCGCCGCGCTCGCCGATGTAGGCGACCTGGCCCTCGGCCCCGCCGTGCGCCTGCGAGAAGCTGCTGATCTGCCGGGCGAGCCGGGCCGCCCTGCGCTCGGCCTTCGCGTCGGCCTGCTGTGTGTCTGCCATGACCAGGATGCTACTCACCGGTAGATCCACTGGCGAGGGCAGGGCCCTGTGATGTGCGTCGGCAACGTGCGTCAGCGATGTGCGTCAGCGCAGGAAGGGGTCCACCGCCACGGCCACGAACAGCAGCGACACATAGGTGATGGACCAGTGGAACAGCCGCATCTCCTTGAGCTTCGCTCCGGTCGCCTCGGACCTGGCGCGGTTCTGCAGGGCGTGCGCCTCCCAGAGCCACCAGCCGCCGGCCGCCAGCGCGATCGCGGTGTAGAACCAGCCGGTGTAGCCGAGCGGGGTGAGCAGCAGGGAGACGGCGACCATGACCCAGCTGTAGACCACGATCTGCCGGGCGACGACCTTGTTGGAGGCGATCACCGGCAGCATCGGCACGCCCACCCGGGCGTAGTCCTCGCGCACCTTCATGGACAGCGGCCAGTAGTGCGGCGGCGTCCAGAAGAACATCACCAGGAAGAGCACGACCGGCGCCCAGGAGAGGGAGTCGGTCACCGAGGACCAGCCGATGAGCACCGGCATGCAGCCGGCGATGCCGCCCCACACGATGTTCTGCGAGGTGCGGCGCTTGAGGATCATCGTGTAGACGACGACGTAGAAGAGGAGCGCGCCGAGGGAGAGCCAGGCCGACAGCCAGTTGACGGTCAGTCCGAACAGCAGCGTCGACACCGCGGCGAGCCCGATGCCGAAGGCGAGGCACTCGCGCGGGCTGACCACGCCGGTGACCAGCGGACGCTGCGAGGTGCGGTCCATCAGCGCGTCGATGTCCCGGTCGATGTACATGTTCAGCGCGTTGGCGCCACCCGCGGAGAGGTAGCCGCCGAGGCAGGTGAGCAGCACCAGCCCCAGGTCGGGCACGCCCTGCTGGGCGAGGAACATCACCGGGACGGTGGTGATCAGCAGCAGCTCGATGATCCGCGGCTTGGTCAGCGCCACGAACGCCTTGAGCCGCGCCCCGAACGACTGCCGGGCCGGGCCAGGGCTGGTCCCGACATCCCCCGTCGCCCTCATGGCATGGGCGGTGCCCCCATCCGCCGGACGGGATTCAACGGCCGTCACGCACACCCCTACAGAGACATCCCAGCGGGCCCCGTTCCGGTCGAGATGTGGTGGGGCCCGCACGTACCACGCCACTCTAGACGTTGCCCATACCCCGCCCTTCGCGGGGGTCGGCTCGTGTTCGCCGGGGGGCTTCCGTTCGGGCGTACCACCACTCGATTGAGCGGTCAGATGAGCGCCTCCGTATTCATGTGCTCAAAGGGAGAACGGCCCGGTCGGGAGGCGAATGGCCGCAGGGCCCGGCAGTCTGTAATCACGCGGAAAACGCACGTCCTTACGAGGGTAGGCTCGACTGCGGCCGGTGGGCGTCCAGCCCGTCGGCGGCCGGTGGGCGCGCGCCCGGAACACCGGTATCCGACATGTGGAGAGGAGCCCTGAATCAGGGTGAGCACCAAGCCGACCACCACAGACCTCGAGTGGACCGAGCTGGACCAGCGCGCGGTGGACACCGCGCGTGTCCTTGCCGCCGACGCCGTACAGAAGGTCGGCAACGGCCATCCGGGTACGGCGATGAGCCTGGCCCCGGCCGCGTACACCCTCTTCCAGAAGGTGATGCGGCACGACCCGGCCGACCCCGACTGGGTCGGGCGGGACCGTTTCGTACTGTCCGCCGGCCACTCGTCCCTGACCCTCTACACCCAGCTCTACCTGGCCGGCTTCGGCCTGGAGCTGGACGACCTGAAGGCCTTCCGGACCTGGGGCTCGAAGACCCCCGGCCACCCCGAGTACGGTCACACCAAGGGCGTGGAGACCACGACCGGCCCGCTGGGCCAGGGCGTCGCCAACGCCGTCGGCATGGCGATGGCCGCCCGCTACGAGCGCGGCCTGTTCGACCCGGACGCGCCGACCGGTGAGTCCCCCTTCGACCACTTCGTGTACTGCGTCGCCGGTGACGGCTGCCTCCAGGAGGGCATCTCCGCGGAGGCGTCCTCGCTGGCCGGCCACCAGAAGCTGGGCAACCTGGTCCTGCTGTGGGACGACAACCACATCTCGATCGAGGGCGACACCGAGACGGCGGTCTCCGAGGACACCGTCAAGCGCTACGAGGCCTACGGCTGGCACGTGCAGCGGGTCGCCCCGCAGCCGGACGGCGACCTCGACCCGCACGCGATCTACAACGCGATCGAGGAGGCGAAGAAGGTCACCGACCGGCCGTCCTTCATCGCGATGCGCTCGATCATCGCCTGGCCGGCCCCGAACGCGCAGAACACCGAGGCCGCGCACGGCTCCGCACTGGGCGAGGACGAGGTCGCGGCCACCAAGCGCGTCCTCGGCTTCGACCCGGAGCAGGCCTTCGAGGTCTCCGACGAGGTGATCGCCCACACCCGCACCGCCCGTGAGCGCGGCGCCCAGGCGCGGGCCGAGTGGGAGAAGGCCCTCCAGGTGTGGCGGGACGAGAACCCGCAGCGCGCCGCCGACTTCGACCGGATCAACGCGGGCGAACTGCCCGCCGGCTGGGAGGAGAAGCTCCCGGTCTTCGAGTCGGGCAAGGCCCTGGCCACCCGTGCGGCCTCCGGCAAGGTGCTCCAGGTGCTCGGCGCGGTGATCCCGGAACTGTGGGGCGGCTCCGCCGACCTGGCCGGCTCCAACAACACCACGATCGACAAGACCAGCTCCTTCCTGCCCGCGGACAACCCGCTGCCGGGCGCCGACCCGTACGGCCGGACGATCCACTTCGGCATCCGCGAGCACGCCATGGCCGCGGAGATGAACGGCATCGCGCTGCACGGCAACACCCGCGTCTACGGCGGCACCTTCCTGGTGTTCTCCGACTACATGCGCAACGCCGTCCGCCTGTCGGCGCTGATGCACCTGCCGGTGACGTACGTGTGGACGCACGACTCCATCGGCCTCGGTGAGGACGGTCCGACCCACCAGCCCGTCGAGCACCTGGCCTCGCTGCGCGCGATCCCGGGCCTGAACGTGGTCCGCCCGGCCGACGCCAACGAGACGGCGATCGCCTGGCGCGAGGTGCTGCGCCGCTGGACCAGGGAGTTCGGCGAGGGCGCACCGCACGGGCTGGCGCTGACCCGCCAGGGAGTGCCGACGTACGAGCCGAACGAGGACACGGTGCGCGGCGGATACGTCCTGGCCGAGGCCGAGGGCGGCGAGCCGCAGGTCGTGCTGATCGCGACCGGCTCCGAGGTGCACGTCGCGGTGGAGGCGCGCGAGCGGCTGCAGTCCGAGGGCGTGCCCACCCGGGTGGTGTCCATGCCGTGCGTGGAGTGGTTCGAGGAGCAGGACCAGGGGTACCGGGACAGCGTCCTGCCGCCGCAGGTCAGGGCACGGGTCGCGGTGGAGGCCGGAATCGGCCTCACCTGGCACAAGTACGTGGGGGATGCGGGCCGCATCGTTTCCCTGGAGCACTTCGGTGCTTCGGCGGACGGCAAGGTCCTCTTCCGCGAATTCGGTTTCACTGCCGAGAACGTCGCCGACCGGGCCCGGGAATCGATGGCCGCGGCCCGGGAATCCGGCACCACCGCCCAGCGCTGACGCCCACATATCAGATATCTAGGAGATGTAATTCCATGACAGACGCACTCAAGCGCCTCTCCGACGAAGGCGTCGCGATCTGGCTGGACGACCTGTCGCGCAAGCGGATCACGTCCGGCAACCTCGCAGAGCTGATCGACCAGCAGCACGTCGTGGGCGTCACCACCAACCCGACGATCTTCCAGAAGGCGATCTCCTCGGGCGACGGCTACGAGCAGCAGCTCGAGGACCTCGCCGCCCGCCGGGTCACCGTCGAAGAGGCCGTCCGCATGATCACCACCTCGGACGTCCGGGACGCGGCGGACATCCTGCGCCCCGTCTTCGACGCCACCGACGGCCAGGACGGCCGGGTCTCCATCGAGGTCGACCCGCGCCTGGCGCACAACGCCCGGGCCACCGTCGCCGAGGCCAAGCAGCTCGCCTGGCTGGTCGACCGGCCCAACACCCTGATCAAGATCCCGGCCACCGAGGCGGGGCTCCCGGCGATCACCGAGGTGATCGGCCGCGGCATCAGCGTCAACGTGACGCTGATCTTCTCGCTGGAGCGCTACCGCAAGGTCATGGACGCCTACCTGGCCGGCCTGGAGAAGGCCAGGGAGCGCGGACTGGACCTGTCCCTGATCCGCTCCGTGGCGTCCTTCTTCGTGTCCCGGGTGGACACCGAGGTCGACAAGCGGATCGACGCCATCGGCACGCCCGAGGCCAAGGCGCTGCGCGGCAAGGCCGCCGTCGCCAACGCGCGGCTGGCGTACCAGGCGTACGAGGAGGTCTTCTCCTCGGACCGCTGGAACGCGCTGGAGAACGCCGGTGCCCGCAAGCAGCGCCCGCTGTGGGCCTCCACCGGTGTGAAGGACCCGGCGTACCAGGACACCATGTACGTCACCGACCTGGTGGCGCCGAACACGGTGAACACCATGCCGGAGGCCACCCTGCTGGCCACCGAGGACCACGGCGGGATCGCCGGCGACGCCGTCCGCGGGACCTACGAGCAGGCCCGCGCGGACCTCGACGCGGTCGAGAAGCTCGGGATCGCCTACGACGACGTGGTCCAGCTGCTGGAGGACGAGGGCGTCGAGAAGTTCGCGGCGTCCTGGAACGACCTGCTGAAGTCGACGGAGGCGGAGCTGCAGCGCCTCGCCCCCTCGGAGGGCTGAATTGTCGAGCAGCAATCCGCTGCGTGACCCGGCGGACCGACGGCTCCCGCGTATCGCGGGGCCGTCGGGTCTGGTGATCTTCGGTGTCACGGGCGATCTGTCGCGCAAGAAGTTGATGCCCGCGGTGTACGACCTCGCCAACCGGGGGCTGCTGCCGCCGGGCTTCTCCCTGGTCGGCTTCGCCCGACGCGAGTGGGAGCACGAGGACTTCGCGGCCGAGGTCCACGACGCCGTCAAGGCGCATGCGCGCACCCCGTTCCGGGAGGAGGTCTGGCAGCAGCTCCTGCAGGGCATGCGCTTCGTCCAGGGCACCTTCGACGACGACGAGGCCTTCGAGCGGCTGCGCGGCACGATCGAGGAGCTGGACAAGGCGCAGGGGACCGGCGGGAACTTCGCCTTCTACCTGTCCGTGCCGCCGCGGTCCTTCCCGGTGGTGATCCAGCAGCTGAAGCGGCACGGGCTGGCCGACCAGCAGGGCGGCTCCTGGCGGCGCGCGGTCATCGAGAAGCCCTTCGGCCACGACCTGGCGTCGGCGGAGGAGCTGAACCAGGTGGTGCACGAGGTCTTCGCACCCGACCAGGTCTTCCGGATCGACCACTACCTCGGCAAGGAGACCGTCCAGAACATCCTGGCGCTCCGCTTCGCCAACCAGATGTTCGAGCCGATCTGGAACCGGTCCTTCGTGGACCACGTGCAGATCACCATGGCCGAGGACATCGGTATCGGCGGCCGGGCCGGCTACTACGACGGCATCGGCGCGGCCCGCGACGTCATCCAGAACCACCTGCTCCAGCTGCTCGCGCTGACCGCCATGGAGGAGCCGTCCTCCTTCGACGCGGACGCGCTGGCGGCGGAGAAGACGAAGGTCCTCAGTGCGGTGCGGCTGCCCCGGGACCTCGGTCTGAGCACCGTGCGCGGGCAGTACACGGCCGGCTGGCAGGGCGGTGCCCGAGCGGTCGGCTACCTCGAGGAGGACGGCATCGACGCGCGGTCGAAGACCGACACCTATGCCGCGATCAAGCTGGGGATCGACAACCGCCGCTGGGCGGGAGTCCCCTTCTACCTGCGCACCGGCAAGCGGCTCGGCCGCCGGGTGACGGAGATCGCGGTGGTCTTCCAGCGCGCCCCGCACTCCCCCTTCGACACCACGGCGACGGAGGAGCTGGGCCAGAACGCGATCGTCGTCCGGGTCCAGCCGGACGAGGGCGTCACGGTCCGGTTCGGTTCGAAGGTGCCGGGTACCTCGATGGAGATCCGGGACGTGTCGATGGACTTCGCCTACGGCGAGTCGTTCACCGAGTCCAGCCCGGAGGCGTACGAGCGGCTCATCCTGGACGTACTCCTCGGCGACGCGAACCTCTTCCCGCGCACGGAGGAGGTCGAACTGTCCTGGAAGATCCTCGACCCGATCGAGCGGTTCTGGGACCACAACGGCAGGCCCGCCCGCTACCAGGCCGGGACCTGGGGTCCCGTCGAGGCGGACGAGATGCTGCAGCGAGACGGACGGAGCTGGCGCCGGCCATGAAGATAGACCTCACGGACACCACGGCCAGCAAGATCAACAAGGCGCTGGTGCAGGGCCGCCGAGCGATCGGCACCCCGGCCGTGGGCATGGTGCTCACCCTCGTCGTCGTCACCGACGAGGAGAACGCCTACGACGCGCTGCGGGCCGCCGGCGACGCCTCGCACGAGCACCCCTCGCGCACCCTGGTCGTGATCAAGCGGCACGCCCGCAACCCGCGCGACCGCACCCGTTCCCGGCTGGACGCCGAGGTGCGGGTCGGGGCGGACGCGGACACCGGCGAGACGGTGGTGCTGCGCCTGCACGGCGACGTGGTGGACCAGGCCCAGTCGGTGGTGCTGCCGCTGCTGCTGCCGGACGCCCCCGTCGTGGTGTGGTGGCCGGTCGGCGCGCCGCTGGACCCGGCGAAGGACCCGCTGGGGGCGCTGGCGCAGCGCCGCGTCACGGACACCTACGCGGCGGAGCAGCCGGTGCGGGAGCTCGCCGCCCGGGCGGCCACCTACACGCCCGGCGACACCGACCTGGCGTGGACCCGCATCACCCCGTGGCGCTCGATGCTGGCGGCGGCGCTGGACCAGGTGAGCTGCGAGGTGCGCGGCGTCGAGGTGGAGGGCGAGGAGTTCAATCCGAGCTGCGAGCTGCTCGCGATGTGGCTCGCGGACCGCCTGGACGTCCCGGTCCGGCGGTCGGTGTCCGGCGGGCCGGGCCTGACCGCGGTCCGGATGGACACCAGTTGCGGCCCGATCGCCCTGGACCGCCCGGACGGCACTCTCGCCACCCTGTCCGTCCAGGGCCAGCCGGACCGCGCCGTGGCGCTCAAGCGCCGCGAGACGGCCGAGCTGATCGCGGAGGAGCTGCGCCGGCTGGACCCGGACGACACCTACGCCTCGGCACTGCGCTTCGGCGTGGAGCGGCTGGACACGGGTGCCACCGGTGGCGAAGGCTCCGCGGGAAGGCCGGCGGCGGACCCGGACGGCGCGGCGGCGCCCGACGGGCAGGAGGCGGAGGCGCCCGCCGCGGCGCCGGCGAAGAAGGCCGCGAAGAAGGCCTCGGGCGGGTCCCCGGCGAGGAGGGCGACGGCGAAATGAGCACTCCGCAGCTCGTCGTGCACCGCGACAAGGAGCTGATGGCGCAGGCCGCGGCGGCCCGCCTGATCACCCGGATCGTCGACGCGCAGGCCTCCCGGGGCTTCGCGTCCGTGGTCCTGACGGGCGGCCGCAACGGCAATGCGCTGCTCTCCGCGCTGGCCGCCGCGCCGGCCCGGGACGCCGTGGACTGGGGCCGCCTGGACCTGTGGTGGGGTGACGAGCGGTACCTGCCGGAGGGCGATCCGGAGCGCAACGTCACCCAGGCGCGCGAGGCCCTGCTGGACTCGGTCCCGGTCGATCCGGAACGGGTGCACGCCATGCCCGCCTCGGACGGGCCGCACGGCGAGGACGCGGACGCTGCGGCGGCCGCCTACGCGGGGGAACTCGCGCGCGCCGCGGGCGCCGAGACGATGAGGCCGGCGTCGGCGGACGGGGTACCGGCCTTCGACGTCCTACTGCTGGGCGTCGGCCCGGACGCGCACGTGGCGTCGCTGTTCCCGGAGCTGCCGGCGGTGCGGGAGACCGAGCGCACCGTGGTCGGTGTGCACGGTGCCCCGAAGCCGCCGCCGACCCGGATCAGCCTCACCCTTCCCGCGATCCGCTCGGCCCGAGAGGTCTGGCTGCTGGCGGCGGGCGAGGACAAGGCGAAGGCCGCGGCGATGGCCCTGTCGGGCGCGGGTGAGGTGCAGGCGCCGGCGGCCGGGGCGACCGGCCGCGCCCGCACCCTGTGGCTGCTGGACGCGGCGGCGGCCTCGCGGCTGCCGCGCTCGCTGTATCCGCCGGCGATGTCCTGACCCGGCCCGGTCCTCGTGGCCGGGGGCCCGGTCCGGGTGCGCGACGCGGTACCCGGGGCGGCGGTCGCCGGTGACGCCCGGACACCGGGGGCGGTGGCGGCGGACCGCCCCGCCCTCCCCCGCCCCCGGTGTCCGGGCGCCCGCGCCCGGCGGGCTGGCCGGCCTATTTCACCGAGCCGGCCATCACCCCCTGCACGAAGTGCCGCTGGAAGGCGAAGAACACCGCCACCGGCACGATCAGCGACAGGAACGCCCCCGGTGCGAGCACGTCGATGTTGCTGCCGAACTGGCGTATCTGGGACTGGAGCTGCACGGTCAGCGGCTGGGAGGAGCTGTCCGCGAAGAGCAGCGCGACCAGCATGTCGTTCCACACCCACAGGAACTGGAAGATGGCGAGGCTGGCGATGGCCGGCCGGCCGACCGGCAGGACGAGCCGGGTGAAGATCCGCCATTCGCTGCCGCCGTCCATCCTGGCCGCCTCCAGCATCTCCCTCGGTATCTCGGCGAAGTAGTTGCGCAGCAGGAACACGGCGAACGGCAGTCCGTAGGCCACGTGGAAGAGGACGACGCCGGGGATGGTGCCGAACAGGCCGAGCGCGCCGAAGAGTTTCGCCACCGGCAGCAGGCCGATCTGGACGGGCACCACCAGCAGCGCGACCACCAGCAGGAACAGCGGTTCACGCAGCGGGAAGTCCAGCCAGGCGAAGGCGTATCCGGCCAGTGCCGCGACCACCACGACCAGAGTGGTCGCCGGGACCGAGATCAGCACGGTGTTCCAGAACGCCCGGGTCATGCCGGAGTTCTGCAGCAGCGCGGAGTAGTTGTCGAAGGACAGCTGGCCGGGGCTGGAGAAGACCGTCCACCAGCCGCCCTTCGCGGTGTCCTGGGCCGATCTCAGCGAGGAGAGGAACAGTCCGGCCAGCGGGGTGAGCCACAGCAGGGCGACCACCGTCAGGGCCGCCTGCACGAGCCCGTTGCCCAGGCCCCGCCGGACCGCGTGCACGGCCGCGTTCATCGCTGACTCCTTCTGAAGCGCCGTACGTTGAAGACCATCGCCGGGACCACCAGCAGCAGGAGCAGCACGCCGAGCGCGCTGCCGAGGCCCTGGTCGTTGCCGCCGCCGAAGGACACCAGCCACATCTGGGTGGCGAGCACGGTGGCGTCCTGCTGCACCGGTCCGGGCGCGATGATGTAGACGAGGTCGAAGACCTTCATCACGTTGATGACCAGGGTCACGAAGACGACGGTCAGCACCGGCGCGAGCAGCGGGACGGTGATCCGGCGGAAGATCTGCCATTCGCTCGCGCCGTCCATCCGCGCCGCCTCCAGTGCGTCGCGCGGCAGCGTGGCGAGCCCGGCGCCGATCAGCACCATGGCGAAACCGGTCCAGATCCACAGGTAGGCGCCGATGATCGCGGGCGTGACCAGGGTCGGGCCGAGCCAGGAGATGCCCTGGTAGGGCGGGGCGAAGTTGCCGGCGGGCAGCCGCACCCCGTATGTGCCCTGCTCCAGCCCGGTGAAGCGGAAGTAGCCGTCGGAGCCGGTCGTGGTGGCGGCCACCGTGCGGCCGTCGCGCACCGCCTCGACCCGCATACCGGGCAGTCCGCTCTCCCCTGCGTCGACCCGGCCCTGCTTCCCGCCTCCGCCGGGGGTGAAGTCGAGGTAGACGACCCCGGACAGCTCGCCGGGGCCCGCCTTGCGGGCCGCGGCCGGCGCGGCGGGCCGGGCGTCGCCGGGCAGTTCGCCGGGCGCGACGCCGACCAGTCCCAGCGTCACCGTGTCGCCGGGGGTCAGCCCGGCGCCGTCGGTCAGGTAGGAGCCGTCGGGTTGACCGACGAGTCCCTGCCCCTCGCGGGCGCGTGCCGCCGGGTAGCTGGAGCTGCCCTCGAAGGCGTCGTGCACGGAGACCGCGGCGGCGTTGAGGACTCCCTTGTCGGGGTCCTGGTCGTAGGCGAGCCGGAAGATGATGCCGGCGGCGAGGAAGGAGACGGCCATCGGCATGAACAGCAGCAGCTTGAACGCGGTCGCCCAGCGGATCTTCTCCACCAGGACGGCGAGGATCAGTCCGAGGCCGGTGAGCAGTGCGGGCGCCACGACGACCCAGATGGCCGTGTTGCGGACGGCGCGCAGGGTCGTCGGGTCGCGGAACATCTCGGTGTAGTTGCCGCCTCCGACGAAGCGGGTGCCGGAGGCGTCGAAGAAGCTGCGGCCGACGGAGAACAGCACGGGGTAGACGACGAGCGCGCCCAGGAGGAGGAGCGCGGGGAGGACGAAGAGGACGGCGATGATCCGCCCCCGCCGCCGCATCCGCCGCGCGCGGTCGGCGTGCGGGGTGCGCGGCGGCGGGTTTGCCCCGCCCCGCTCCTTCGGGAGTGTGGTGGCGGTCATGGCGGCTCAGTTCTGGTAGGCCTTGGCCGCCGCGGTCTCCAGCGCGGCCGCGGTCGCCTTCGGGTCGGACGGGTCGCGCAGGAAGTCCTGCAGGATCTTCCACTCACCGGCGCCCTTGGTGCCGCCGAAGGCCGCCGGGGCCTGGTCGGACATGTCGAAGCGGACCGAGTCGCCGGCGTTGATGAGGGACTTGGCGGTGGCGCGGGTGACGTCGTCGCCGTACGCGGCCAGGTCGAGCTTCTTGTTCGGGGAGAGGAACCCGCCCGCCTTGGCCCACACCGCCGCGGCCTCCGGGGTGGCCAGGTACTCCAGGAGCGCCATGCCGGCCTTGGCGTCCTTGCCGTCCTTCAGGACGACCGCCGCGTCACCGCCGCTGACCACGGGGGCGGGGCCGCCGTCGACCGGGGGGAAGGGGAAGAAGTTCGCGTCCTTGCCGATGGTGCGGCCGAACTGGTCCTTGGCCACGCCGGCGACGAAGTCGCCCTCGTAGACCATTCCGGCCTCGGGCTTGGGCCCGAACACCTTCTCCACGGAGCCGGGGAAGTCGGTGCTGAGGGCCTCCTTCTGCCCGCCGGCGACGAGCTGCTTGTCCGAGAAGACGCGGCCGAGGGTGGTGAGCGCCTTGACCACGCTGGCGTCGGTCCACTTCAGGTGGTGTGCGGCGAGGGCGTCGTACTTGTCGGGCCCGGCCTGGGAGAGGTAGATGTTCTCGAACCAGTCGGTGAGGGTCCAGCCGTCCTGGCCGGCTACCGAGAACGCGGCGAGCCCGGAGTCGGAGACGGTGTGTCCGGCCTTGAGCATGCCGGCGAAGGTGGTGGGCTTCTGGACGCCGGCCCGGGCGAGGGCGTCGGGGCTGTACCAGACGGTCGACTTGTGGGCGGCCTTGAAGTACAGGCCGTAGAGGGTGCCGTCGACGCTGCCGTAGTTCTTCCAGACGGGCGCGTAGTCGGCGTCGATGGTCTGCTGGGCCGTCTGCGACAGCGGCCGCAGCCAGCCCTTCGCGGCGAACTGCTGCAACACGCCGACCTGCGGGACCATCACCACGTCGGGTGCGTTGCCGCCCTCGATCTTGCTGCCGACGACGGTGGAGACGTTGTCGCCGGTCGACACGAACTGCGCCTTGGCGCCGGTCTTGGCGGTGAAGGCGTCCAGCACCTTCTGGAAGTTCTTCTGCTCGCTGCCCGACCAGACGCCGGCCACGGTGACCGTCTGGCCGGCGAGCGCCTTCCCGCCGCCGCCCGCCGGGGCGGGGTCGCCGCCGCAGGCGGTGGCGCCGAGTGCCAGGGCGAGTGCGGTGCAGGTGGCGAGCAGGGTGCGTCGTCTCATCATCGTCGGTGTCCTTTCGGGACGGGGGTGGTGACGGGGGCTCAGTGTTCGGTGATCCACCAGGCGGCGGTGGAGCCGGGCAGTACGCCGGGCGGGCAGGGGCCGCTGGACAGCAGCGGGGTGCCGGGGACCGGTGCGGGGGCGGGCGTGGCGCCGAAGTTGACGGCGCAGACCAGGGCGCCGCCGCGGGTGAAGGCGAGGACGCCGGGCGGGCTGTCCAGCATGCGCAGGGTTCCCTCACCGAGTTGGGGCAGTTCGCGGCGCAGTTGGAGGCCGTCGCGGTAGAGGTGCCAGAAGGAGCGGGTGTCGGCGAGGGCGCGGTCGGTGGCGTACTCGGCGAAGTAGTCCGGTTGCGGCAGCCACGGCTTGGCGTCCGCGGCCCCGGAGGTGAAGCCGAACGGGGAGGCCTGACCGGACCAGGGCAGCGGCACCCGGCAGCCGTCGCGTATCCGGGCGCGGTTGCCGGTGCGGCGGTAGATGGGGTCGGTGAGCACGTCGTCGGGCAGGTCGACGACCTCCGGCAGGCCCAGTTCCTCGCCCTGGTAGACGTAGGAGGCGCCGGGCAGGGCGAGCATCAGCAGCGCGGCGGCGCGGGCGCGGGCGGCGCCGAGGCCGCTGCCCTCGGTGGCGGGTTCGCCGTAGCGGGTGACGGTGCGCACCTGGTCGTGGTTGTTGAGCACCCAGGTGACGGTGGATCCGGTGCCGGCGATGTCCTGCATGGCCTCGGAGATGACCTTGGCGAAGGCGTCCGCGTCCCACGGGGCGCTCAGCAGGTCGAAGAAGAAGGCCTGGTGCAGTTCGTCGGGCCGGACGTAGTGCGCGTGCTCGCGGGCGGTGGGGACGGAGACCTCGCCGACGAGGAGGCGCTCGTGGCCGTCGCGGGCGGTGTACTCCTCGCAGACCGCGCGCCAGTGCCGCCACACGCCGTGCACCTCGGGCTGGTTCCAGGCGAGCGGGTTGACCGAGTCGCGGGTGCGGGCGTCCGCCTCCGGGTCGTCGGAGTCGGGCAGCTCGGGGTGCTTGTACAGGCCCGCGGCGACGTCGATGCGGAATCCGTCCACGCCGCGGTCCAGCCAGAAGCGGAGGATCCGGTCGAACTCCGCGTGCACCTCGGGTGCGCGCCAGTTCCAGTCGGGCTGCTCGGCCGCGAACATGTGCAGGTACCACTGTCCGGGGCGGCCGTCGGGCTCGGTCACCCGGGTCCAGGCCGGGCCGCCGAACATGGAGTGCCAGTTGTTGGGCGGCTGCTCGCCGCCGGGTCCGCGGCCGTCGGCGAAGTGGAAGCGGGCGCGGGCGGCGCTGCCGGGCGGGGAGGCCAGTGCTTCCCGGAACCACGGGTGGGCGCTGGAGCAGTGGTTGGGCACGATGTCGAGCAGCACCCGCAGTCCGAGCCGGCGGGCCGCGGACATCAGCCGGTCGAACTCGGCGAGGTCGCCGAAGAGCGGGTCGACGTCCCGGTAGTCGGCGACGTCGTAGCCGTGGTCGTGCTGCGGTGAGGGGTAGAAGGGGCTCAGCCAGATGCCGTCGACGCCGAGCTTCTTCAGGTAGGGCAGTCCGGCCCTGACCCCGGCGAGATCGCCGATGCCGTCACCGGTGCTGTCCAGGAAGCTGCGGACGTACACCTGGTAGATCACCGCGTCGCGCCACCAGCGATGCCTGTTCAAATCCTTGACCTGTCTATCTGTCGAGGAAGGTAGTCGTTATGCATGCATGTTAAGTAGTGGTGTCGCGAGGATGTCAACGAATCTGCGCCAGACTACTGGCGAGTTGGGGTTTCAATTCAGGACATAACAGCCCATGAAGGCAACAGATGAGACGTCCGCGTTACCTAACAGGTAACTAGGAGGGGAAGTGGAAAACGCGACAACGGGCGGCGGCCGGGGCGGCGGGGGTCACCGGCGGGAGAGCGCCGCGAGCTCCCGGGCCAGCCGCCGCACCGCGCTCTCGGGCGTCTCGTGCCCGGTCAGCGCGTCGTGCACGACCGCCTGCACCGCCAGGCTCACCTGGTCGTACCGGGGGCTCTTGGGCCGCGGGGCGGCCGTGAGCACGCTCTGGCGCAGGGTCGGCAGATAGGGGAACCGCCGGACCAGCCCGGGGTCCTCGTACAGGTCGGCGCGCACCGGCGGCAGCGCTCCGCGGACCAGGACCTGGCGCTGCACGCGCTCGCTGGTCAGGTAGGCGATCAGGCGCTCGGCCGACTCCGGGTGGCTCGCGTGCGCGTTGACGGCGAGATTGGACCCCCCGAGCACGCTGGTGCCCGGGCCGTCCGGACCGGGCAGCGGCACCACGCCGACCTTCCCGGCGAGCGGCGAGCCCGCGGCGGAGGCGGCGGCGTAGGCGTACGGCCAGTTCCGCAGGAAGAGCAGCCGGCCGTCCAGAAAGGCCTGTTTCGACTCCTCCTCCTTGTACGTCAGCGCCTCCCGCGGTATCCAGCCCTCGCGCACCCCGCGCACCAGGAAGCCGATGCCCTCGCGGGCGGCCGCGGAGTCGACCGTCACCCGCGCGCCCTCGTCGCCGAGAATGCTGCCGCCCGCGGAGTAGACCGCCTCGGCCGCGTTGACCGTCAGCCCCTCGTACGGCAGGAACTGGCCCGCGTAACCGCCGAGACCGTGCTTCGGCGCGATGGTCCGGGCGTCCCGTTCCAGCTCCGCCCAGGTGCGCGGGGGCGGCACGCCCTCCTCGGCGAGGATGTCCTTGCGGTAGAGGAGCAGCCCGGCGTTGGTGACGTACGGCACCGCGTACAGCCGCCCGTCGTAGGTGGCCGTGCCCACGACGGGGGGCAGGAAGGCCTTCAACGGGAAGCGGCCGCGCGGCAGCGGGCGGATCCAGCCCGCCGCGGCGAACTCCGAGGTCCAGTCGACGTCGATGTTCAGCACGTCGAACCGGCCGCGGTTGCCGCCGCGCAGGTCGGTGACCATCTGCGCGCGGGTCTCGTCGGCGGAGTCCGGCAGCTCGACCAGGGTGACCCGCTCGCCGGGATGGGTGCGGTTCCAGCCGTCCAGCAGCGGACCGAGATAGCCGGTGAGGTCTCCCGCGGTGGCCAGGGTGAGCGGTCCCCGACCGCTCGACGGCGCCTCCTCGGCACGGGCGCCGGAGGCCACGCAGCCGGTCAGCACCACCGCCAGAACGAGGAGGCCCCTACCGGCGGCACGCATCCACCGCATAGGTTCCTCCCTGTACACCGGCACCGGGCGCCGTCGCCCGGAATCAGGGCCATGTATACCGGTTAGGTATGGGCGATACTAGGGCCTGGCACACGTAGCGTCTGCCACATCACGAGAGCGCGGGGAGGAGAGCACGAAGTGCGCCTGGCCCTGCTGGCTCTCCTCGCACGCGGTGCCGCCCACGGCTACGAGCTCAAACAGGACCTTGAGCAACTGCTGGGCTCCGCGTACCCTCAGCCCAACGTCGGCCAGGTCTACGTCACCCTCGGACGCCTGGAGAAATCCGGGCTGATCGAGGGCGAGGACGTCGAGCAGTCCAGCCGGCCCAACAAGAAGGTCTACCACCTCACCGACGCCGGGCGGGAGGCGCTGCGCGCCTGGTTCGAGGAGACCGAGGACGAGGCGCGGGTACGGGACGAGTTCTTCATGAAGCTGGCGCTCGCCCCGCAGACCGGCCTCGCCGACCAGATCACACTGATCAACAGGCAGCGGCGCCAGTACCTCAACACCATGCGCAGTCTGTCGAAACTGGCCGCGGCCGAGGACCGCGACAACCGCATCGCCCAGCTCCTGATCGAGGGCGCGATGCTGCATCTGCAGGCCGACCTCGACTGGCTGGAGCGGTGCCAGGAAGAGCTGGAGGAGCTGGAGTGAGCGCTGGGGTGAGCGACGACCCCGCGCCCGTGCTGCACGCCGAGGGCCTGGTGAAGACGCACCACGGCGAGGGCGCCCCGGCACGGGCCGTGCGCGGGGTCGACCTGTGCCTGCGACCGGGCGAGTTCGTCGCCGTCACCGGCCCCTCCGGCGCCGGCAAGTCGACACTGCTGCACCTGCTCGGCGGGCTGCAGAGGCCGGACGCCGGCAGCATCCGGCTGGACGGGCGGTGCACGGACGCCTACTCGGAGGCCCGCTGGGCCGAGGAGCGCCGCAAGCACATCGGGATCGTCTTCCAGTTCTTCAACCTGGTGTCCAACCTGTCGGTCGCCGACAACGTGGAACTGCCGGCCCTGCTCGCCGGCTGCCCGGTCAGGCGCGCCCGCGCCGAGCGGGCCGAGCTTCTGGCCGAACTGGGGCTGACCGGCAAGGAACGCAGCATGCCGGGCGAACTGTCCGGCGGCGAGCAGCAGCGGGTCGCCCTGGCCCGCGCCCTGGTCAACCACCCCCGCCTGCTGCTGGCCGACGAGCCGGCGGGCAGCCTGGACAGCAGGGGCACGCGCGAGGTGATGCGGCTGCTGTCCCGCTTCCACCAGCGCGGCCAGACCATCCTGCTGGTCACCCACGACGCCCGGCTCGCCAGTGCCGCGGACCGGGTGATCAGCTTCTTCGACGGCCGGATCGTCGACGACGCCGAACTGGACGGCCGGCCCGCCCGCGGCACCGGCATATCGGGTGTGCTGGAGCTGAGGGAGTGACCATGCCCGGGTGGGAGGACTGATGCCCGTGCGAGCCACCCTGCGCTGGGCGCACTCCGATCTGCGCACGCACCGCGGCGAGGCGCTGTTCATGGTGCTGGCGACCGCCGGCGTCGTCGTCTCGCTGCTGCTGGCGACGGCCCTGTTCGGGTACGCGACCAACCCGTGGCAGCGGGTCTTCACGCAGACCCGCGGCGCGCACGTGTGGCTGCACACCGGCACCTCGGTCGACGACCGGGTGCTCGGCCGCCTCGACGGCGTCGACTCCGTCGCCGGCCCCTACGCCACCGAGAGCGCGACCGTGACCTCCCGCGGCACCCGCGCCGCGGTCGAGCTCCGCGCCACCGGCGCGCTGCCCGAGGTGGGCCGCCCCCTGCTGACGGCCGGGCACTGGCTGCGCGGCGGCGACCCGGACGGCGTGGTCCTGGAGACCCGGCTCGCCCAGGCCCTGCTCGCCCAGCCCGGGGACCGGCTGACCCTGCCCGGCACGGCCCGGACCCTGACCGTGGTGGGCGTCGCCGACAGCGCCGAACCGGGCTACCGTCCCGGCGAGCAGGCCGGCCTGGTCTGGGCCCCGCCGGCCGCGGTCCGTGACCCGGACGCCCAGGTCGTCGGGCTGCGGCTGAAGAACCCGGACGACACGGACTACGCCGTCCAGCGCGCCGTCACCGCCCTCGGCGCGGGCGCGGTCGGCGAGGTGTCCACCTGGCGGCAGGCCCGGGCCGAGGCGCGGAACGACGCCAGGCTGCTGGGCCAGGTGCTGGGGCTGTTCGGGCTCGGCGCACTGCTCGCCGCCGGCTTCGCCGTGCACGGCGCGATCGCCACCCGCATCCGCGGCCATCTGCGGGACATCTCCGTCCTCAAGGCGATCGGCTTCACACCCGCGCAGGTGGTGCGGGTCTTCCTGCTCCAGCACGTGGTGTACGCCCTGCTGGGTGCGGTGTCCGCGGCACTGCTGGTGCGGGGGCTGGGCGACCGCGTCCCGGGCCGGCTCGGCGACGCGGTGGGTCTCTGGCAGGGCCTGCCCGGCCACACCGCCGCCCTGCTGGCCGTCCCGGTGGGCGCGGTGCTGTTCATCGCCGCGGTCACCGGCCTCGCCGCCTGGCGGGCCGGACGGGTCCCCCCGGTGCCGCTGGCGCGTCCGGCCGCACCGGCCGGTGGACGTCTGTCGGGTCCGGCGCGGCAGGCACTCGGGCTGCGGCTGCCGCCCGCGCTGGTCCTGGGCTGGCACCGGGCCTTCGCGCGCCGGGCGCGCACGCCGGTCGCGGTGGGTCGGCTGGCGCTGCCGCTGCTGCTGATCGTGGTGGCGCTGAGCGCGTGGACGACGATCGACCGCTTCCACACCGCCCCGGAGCGGATGGGGCTGCCCGCCGCGCTCACCGCCCGCCCGGACCGGGGGCTGAGCGACGCGCAGACCCGGGCGCTGCTGGCGCGGTCCCCGCAGATCGCCGCCGTCTATCCCGGGGCCGAGGTGGCGGCGCTGGTTCCCGGGCAGACGGCCACCATCGCGCTGCGCGGTCTGGGCACCCGCGAGGACCCCTACCCGTACACCCTCGCGGAGGGCCGGCCCGCGCGCGGCCCCGACGAGGCCGTCGCCGGCCAGGGCCTGCTGGACCTGCTGGACGTGCGGGTGGGCGACTGGGTGCGGATGACGGTCGGCGACCAGCCGGAGATCCTGCACCTCGTGGGCCGCAGCATCGAGCCGGAGAACGCCGGCCGGGTCGTCTCCACCTCGCTCGACACCCTGCGCGAGAACGACCCCCGGATCACCCCGACGCTCTACCAGCTGCGGTTGCGACCCGGCGCGGACCGGGACCGGGTCGCCGCCGAGCTGACCGCGGCCGCTCACGGGCACCTGGACGTGCACGCCGTCCCGAACCCCGCCGACGGCCTGTCCCCGCTGCGCGGGGTCGTCGCGGGACTCGTGGCCGTACTGGCGCTCATCGGCGTCGTCGAGCTGCTGACGGTGATCGGCGGGACGGTCCGGGAGAGCGAGCGGGACCTGCTCGCCCTGAAGGCCATCGGCCTCTCCCCCCGCCAGATCACCGCGATCTCCGTCACCGCCACGGCCTGCACGGCCCTGGCAGCCGCCGTCACCGCCACCGCCCTCGGACTGCCGCTGGCCCGCTGGCTGATCAACGCCCAGGGCGCCCACAGCGGTATCGGCGCCGGAATCGCCCGGCTGCCCTCCGCCGTGCTGCTGCTCCTGGTCGCCGCCGCGGCCGTACTGGGCGCGACCGCGCTGACCGCCGTACCGGCCGCGCGCGCGACGCGCCGGCGGCTGGCGGACTCGCTGAGCGCGGTGACCTGAGGGGCGCGGTGACCTGAGGGGCGCGGTGACCTGAGGGGCGCGGTCCGGGGACGCACGGGCCGCCGCCCCGGGACCCGGCGGGCGGGCCCGTACGCCCGGACTGCGGGCCGGGGCTCGGGAACAGCGGGCCGGACTCCGGCGCGGCGGCCCGGTGGGGGTGCGCGCCGGAGTCCGGTCGCCGACCGTCAGGTGGACGGCGCGTCAGTCACGCCCGCGCATTCCCCGGTAGGCGGCGACGAGTGCGGTGGTGGACGGGTCGAGGCCGGGGACGTGGGCGCCCTCGGTCAGGGCGGGCTCGACCCGCTTGGCGAGGACCTTGCCCAGT
>NZ_JBJZOJ010000041.1:0-67976 GCF_047200655.1 Streptomyces sp. MS06 | reverse complement strand
CCCCCCCCCCCCCCCCCCCCCCCCCCCCCCCCCCCCCCCCCCCCCCCCCCCCCCCCCCCCCCCCCCTCCCCTTCCCCCCCCCCCCCCCCCCCCCCCCCCCCCCACGGCGGCGGGCGCGGCGGGCCGGTCCGGTGCGCACGGCACGGGACCTGCCCGCCTCCGCTCGGTCCGGTGGCCCGTTCGGCCGCCTCCCCGGTCGGCACGACACGGCACAGCACCGGCAGGGCACGGCACCGGCAGGACACGGCACCGGCACGGTCGCGGACGGCCGTGGCACCGGCAGGGCACCGCACGGAACGGCAGCGGGCGGCCGCACCGGCAAGGCGGCGCGCCGACCCGGCAGCGCGCCGCCGCCCCGGCGGCTCGGGCCCTGCGGAGGCCGGCTCCCGCCGGGCCACGTACCATGGGGTGAGGCCGTGGCATGTCAAGCCCGGCAGGGCCCGCGTCACACGACGCAAGCATCAGCAGGGCCGTCCTCACCACTCCGGGAGTACGCCGCAATATGGCCGTGTCCACCACACGTCATGACATCCGCAACGTCGCCATCGTCGCCCACGTCGACCACGGCAAGACCACCATCGTCGACGGCATGCTCAAGCAGGCGGGTGCCTTCGCCGCGCACCAGCTCGAGCAGGTCGACGACCGTGTCATGGACTCGAACGACCTGGAGCGTGAGAAGGGCATCACGATCCTCGCCAAGAACACGGCGGTGAAGTACCACCCCAAGGACGGCGGGGAACCGATCACCATCAACATCATCGACACCCCCGGCCACGCCGACTTCGGCGGCGAGGTCGAGCGCGGTCTGTCGATGGTGGACGGGGTGGTCCTGCTCGTCGACGCCTCCGAGGGTCCGCTGCCGCAGACCCGGTTCGTGCTGCGCAAGGCGCTGCAGGCCCGGCTGCCGATCATCCTGTGCATCAACAAGACGGACCGTCCGGACGCCCGGATCGACGAGGTCGTCAACGAGGCCTACGACCTCTTCCTCGACCTCGACGCCGACGAGGACCAGATCGAGTTCCCGATCGTGTACGCCTGCGGGCGGGACGGGATCGCCTCGCTGACCAAGCCCGAGGACGGGACCGTACCGGCCGACTCCACCAGCCTGGAGCCGTTCTTCTCCACCATCCTGGAGCACAT
The DNA here is from genome assembly GCF_047200655.1 of Streptomyces sp. MS06. NCBI lineage: Bacteria > Bacillati > Actinomycetota > Actinomycetes > Kitasatosporales > Streptomycetaceae > Streptomyces > Streptomyces sp. MS06. The sequence goes on along the minus strand of NZ_JBJZOJ010000041.1, from coordinate 66,836 downwards.
CCCCGCCCCCACCTACGAGGCCGAGGCCCCGCTCCAGGCGCACGTCACCAACCTCGACGCGGACAACTTCCTCGGCCGTATCGCCCTGCTGCGCGTCCACCAGGGCGAGCTGAAGAAGGGGCAGACGGTCGCCTGGATGAAGCGGGACGGGTCCGTGCAGAACGTGCGGATCTCCGAGCTGATGATGACCGAGGCGCTCACCCGCAAGCCCGCCGAGAAGGCCGGGCCCGGTGACATCTGCGCCGTGGCGGGCATCCCGGACATCATGATCGGCGAGACGCTGGCCGACCCGGAGACCCCGCTCGCGCTGCCGCTGATCACGGTCGACGAGCCGGCCATCTCCATGACCATCGGCACCAACACCTCGCCGCTGGTCGGCCGCGGCGGCACCGGCAAGGGCGCCGACAACAAGGCGGCGGTCAAGGACCGCAAGGTCACCGCCCGCCAGGTGAAGGACCGGCTCGACCGCGAGCTGATCGGCAACGTCAGCCTCCGGGTGCTGGACACCGACCGCCCGGACTCCTGGGAGGTCCAGGGGCGCGGTGAGCTGGCGCTGGCCATCCTCGTCGAGACGATGCGGCGGGAAGGCTACGAGCTGACCGTCGGCAAGCCCCGGGTGGTCACCCGGGAGGTCGACGGCAAGGTCCACGAGCCGGTGGAGCGGATGACCATCGACGTGCCCGAGGAGCACATGGGCGCCGTCACGCAGCTCATGGGCGTCCGCAAGGGCCGCATGGACAACATGTCGAACCACGGTTCCGGCTGGGTCCGCATGGAGTTCGTGGTGCCCTCCCGCGGGCTGATCGGATTCCGGACGGAGTTCCTCACCCAGACCCGCGGCACCGGCATCGCCCACTCCATCCACGAGGGCCACGAGCCCTGGTTCGGCACGCTCAGCACCCGCAACAACGGCTCGCTGGTCGCCGACCGCTCCGGCGCCGTCACGGCGTTCGCGATGACCAACCTCCAGGAGCGCGGGGTGCTCTTCACCGAGCCCGGCACCGAGGTGTACGAGGGCATGATCGTCGGAGAGAACTCCCGCTCCGACGACATGGACGTCAACATCACCAAGGAGAAGAAGCTCACCAACATGCGGTCGTCCACGGCCGATGTGACGGAGTCCATCGTGCCGCCGCGCAAGCTGTCGCTGGAGCAGTCGCTGGAGTTCTGCCGCGACGACGAGTGCGTGGAGGTCACCCCGGAGGCCGTGCGGATCCGCAAGGTGAACCTGGACGCGCGGGAGCGCGCCCGCGCCGCCAGCCGCGCCAAGCACGGCTGAGGCATATCTCACACACGGTCCCTGAATCGGGCGCCCTCTCCACCGAGGGCGCCCGAGCTTTTTTTGCAAGCTGTTTTCCCGGACTCGTCCGGTCCGCAGCGGGTCGGACAGCACCCTCCGCTGTCCGAAAAACGGAGATCGTCGACCGATAGCCATGTAACAAGTCCGTTTCGTGGCCTTCTTGCTGCGAAGGGTTTGTCCAGTTTTTGGAAGATGTAGGCGCGAGCTGTGACTGAATTGAGATTTCCGAACGGTGGTCGCCACCTGGCGCATGGCAGATAGTTAGCCGCGTAGCTCGGACCAATGGGTCTCGCGCTGTGGGGACAGCGCCGGCTCACGAGCACAGCACCAGGGGGTGCCTGGGCTTCCGTCAGGGGTGGCGGAAGGTACGCACAGCACCCCCTCCTGTTGGTGAACACGTGGAGTCATGAGGAGGAGCCCCAATGCGCGGTGTCACGAACACCAGGTGGGCCATGCCGTCACCGTCCGTTCCAGACAGCAGCGCAGGCGCGTACGTCGATCGCCGCTAGGGCGCCGGGTCGTCTTCTGCGGCCTCCTCCCTACGCGCGTCCGGCTGCGGGTTTCCCGTACCCCTCGGGTCTCCTGACGCTTCTTCACGCTCCGGACCGCGGCCGCGCACACCCTGCGCAGGCCAGCGATCCGACACACCCACACTTGTGAGATGGGCAAACTGTGACAAGTCCTACCGACATTGAGGGCGGCGGCACGGCCGTCGTCGTCGACGGCGAACCAGAGCCGGAGGCGAAACCCGAAGCCGGCACGCTGGAAGGCCGGTCTCCCGGCCAGCTGATGTGGACCCGGTTCAAGCGGGACCGCACGGGCGTCGTCTGCGCGGTGGTGGTGATCGGCTACTTCGTCGTCTCCCTGCTCGCCCCGCTGCTGGCCAAGCTGAGCGGGACCAACCCGTACACGCTCTACGGCCAGGACCCGACCTACGCCGACAAGCCGATCCTCGACCAGTTCGGGCTGCCGCTCGGCTACCTGGGCGGCGTGTCGGGCGACCACTGGTTCGGTGTCGAGCCCCAGCTCGGCCGTGACCTGTATGCCCAGCTGCTGTACGGTATGCGCACCTCGCTCTTCATGGCGCTCGCGGTGACGGTCCTGACCATGGGCACCGGAATCGTCATCGGCCTGATCGGCGGGTACTTCGGCGGTCGGACGGACTACTGGATCGGTCGGGTCACCGATTTCTTCCTGTCCTTCCCGAGCCAGCTGTTCTTCATCGCCTTCATGCCCGTGGTGACGTCGTTCTTCGTGGATCCCCGCGAGGAGACCCCCACCTACTTCCGGGCACTGGCCATGCTGGTCGTGCTCTGGGTGCTGGGCTGGATGAGCATGGCGCGACTGGTGCGTTCCACTGTCCTCTCCCTACGGGAACGGGAGTTCGTGGAGGCCGCGAAGGTCTCCGGGGCATCGCCGGCGCGGATCGTCCGCAAGGAGATCCTGCCCAACGTGGTGACGCCGATCCTGGTGCAGTTCACGTACCAGCTGCCCAGCACCATCCTCACCATCGCGTTCCTGTCCTTCGCGGGCGTCGGCTTCGTCGAGCCCACGCCGGACTGGGGACGGCTGTTCGCGGCCGGTGCGCGCTACGCGCAGCAGGACCCCGCGTTCATGTTCTTCCCGGGCATCGCGCTGGTGATCTTCATCCTCTGCTTCAACCTTCTCGGAGACTCCGTACGGGACGCCTTCGACCCCAAGTCCGGGCGATAACTCGCTCGTTGGTGGGGGGTGGCTGCCACCCCCGCTCGGCCCCGGGCGGCCGGCGCCTGGCAGTACTCATGGACAACAAACCGACAGGTAGGTGGATTAGCCACATGATGTCTCACCGCTCACGTACGGCTCGCGCCGTCGTGGTCGCCCTCGCGGCCGGCTCCCTCGCCCTGACCGCGTGCTCCAAGAACGAGGGGGGCAAGGCGAGCACCGATTCCAAGAAGGACCAGAAGCAGGCCGCCGTCCAGTCCGAGGCGGTCACCTACGGCGACGCCGCCGCCTCGACCGGCCCCGCCGCGGAGGTGCCCGGAGCCAAGCCCGGCGGCACCATCCAGGTCTACCAGGAGTCCGGTCTCTCCCACCTCGACCCGGGTCAGATCTACGTCTCCGACGCCGGTCAGCTTGCGAACCTGCTCTTCCGCCGGCTGACCCAGTTCGAGGAGGACGACAAGGGCAACGTCTCGGTCGTCGGCGACCTCGCCACCGACTCCGGCCAGTCCTCCGACGGCGGCAAGACCTGGACCTTCAAGCTGAAGGACGGGATCAAGGACGAGAACGGCAACGAGATAACCTCGGCCGACGTCCGGCACAGCGTCGAGCGCCTGTTCGCGAAGTTCATCTTCGACGGCCCGTCCTACCTGCAGACCTGGCTCGCCGGCAAGCAGTACGCCGACGACTACCGCAAGCTGCTGCCCGGTGGCGGCTTCGACGGCAAGCACCTGCCGGCCTCCGTCCTGGACACCCCGGACGACCACACGGTGATCTTCCACTTCGACACGCCGCGCACGGACCTGCCGCAGACGCTGGCCATGGCCGGCTACGCGGTCGTCCCGGCGAAGAGCGACACCAAGGAGAAGTACGACCAGGCCCCGGTCTCGACCGGCCCGTACAAGATCTCCGAGTACAAGGTCGGCAAGACCATGAAGCTCGTGAAGAACGCCAACTGGGACCCGAAGACCGACTCGGTGCGCCACCAGTACGTCAACGGCTTCAACTTCCAGTTCGGCGTCACCGGCTCCACCCAGACCAAGCGTCTGATCGCCGACCAGGGTGACAACAAGAACACCATCCAGTTCACCGGCAGCGTCGACGCCACCCAGATCCAGGACGTCATCGGCAACCCCGAGACCAACAAGCGCACGATCAAGGGCTACCAGCCCTACGTCATGCAGCTGAACTTCAACCTGGACCGGGTCAAGGACAAGAAGGTCCGCGAGGCGATCACCTACGCGATCAACTCCAAGTCCCTCATCGCCGGTGAGGGCGGTGCCTACGGCGGCGACGTCGCCCCGAACTACTTCGCCCCGACCCTGCCGGGCTACGAGCCGAAGTACGACCCGTTCGGCCGTCTGAAGACGCCGCAGGGCAACATCGCCAAGGCCAAGGAGATCCTCAAGGACGTCCCGGCCTCCGAGAAGAAGCTCGTCTTCGCCTACGCCAACAGCGAGAAGGGCCAGCGCCGCAAGGTCGCCATCGAGGACGCCCTGTCCAAGGTCGGCTTCAACGTGGTCTCCAAGGAGATCGACTCCGCGAGCTACTACGAGCAGATCGGCAAGCTCAACAACCCGTACGACATGTACATCACCGGCTGGGGCCAGGACTGGCCGTCGGCCGCCACGGTGATCACGCCCATCTACGACCCGAACCAGGTCTTCGACGGCTCCCCGAACTACTCGCACGTCAAGGACCCGAAGGTCGACGAGCTGATCAAGAAGGCCCTCACCCAGGAGCCGGCCGAGGCCGCCAAGACCTGGAACGAGGCGCACCACTACCTGCTGGAGGACGTCATCCCGGCGGCTCCGCTGTGGTACACCAAGCAGCTGCAGCTGTTCGGCTCGAACATCGGCGGTGCCCGGTACAGCTCGGTGTCCAGCTACATCGACGTCACCCGCCTGTACCTGAAGTCGTAACGCTCCACGGTTGATCGCGGGGGCCCGCACCAGGCGGAGCGGGCCCCCGCATCCGAGCGACAACCCTCCACCGTCTCCGCAGAGAGCAGTCAGCCCGCCATGCTTCAGTTCATCCTCCGGCGCTCGGTCGGTGCCGTCGTCACACTCTTCCTCATCGGTGCGGCAACGTTCTTCCTGTTCGTGGCCGCGCCCTCCGACTACGCCTCTCTGGCCTGCGGCAAGGACTGCTCGCCACAGCGGCTGGCGGACATCCGGGACGCCCTCGGCCTCAACCTGCCGGTCGCCCAGCAGTTCTGGGACTTCATGACCGGCATCGTCATGGGCCGCGACTTCCCGACGGGCCACTGTTCGGCGCCCTGCCTGGGCCAGTCGTTCTACTCGGGCGACATGGTCTGGAACACCATCATGGACCGCTTCCCGCTGACCCTGACGCTGACCGTGGGCGGCGCGATCGTCTTCCTCGTCCTCGGTATCGGCTCCGGCATGGTGGCCGCCTACCGGCGCGGCAGCATGATCGACAAGGTCGCCACCGGCGCTTCCATGGTGCTCAGTTCCTTCCAGATCTACTTCCTCGGCCCGATCGTGCTGGTCGTCCTCGTCTACAGCACGGGCCTGATGGACGACCCCAAGTACGTATCACCGTTCGAGGATCCGGTCGGCTGGTTCGTCGGCATGTCGATCCCGGTGTGCGTGATGGCCACCATCTTCACCGCGCAGTACACCCGTATGTCGCGCTCCTCGATGATCGAGCAGCTCGCCGAGGACCACGTCCGCACCGCGCGCGCCAAGGGCATGTCGAAGAAGTACGTGTTCTTCCGCTACGCGTGGCGCGGTTCGCTGATCCCCATCGTGACGGTGTTCGGCATCGACTTCAGCTCGATGCTCGGCGGCGCCGTGGTCACCGAGTTGACCTTCTCCCTGCAGGGCATAGGCCGACTCGCCGTCAACGGGGCGACCACCAAGGACCTGCCGCTGACGATGGGCGTGATGCTGGTCGGCGCCTTCTTCATCCTGCTGGTGAACATCATCACCGACATCGCCTACGCCTTCATCGACCCGCGCATCCGGCTCTCCTAGGAAGACCCCACACCGTGACCACAATGACCAAGACCGAGGGGGCGCCGGCCCCGACCGGGCCGGAGGGCTTCCTCTCGGTACGCGATCTGCAGGTGACGTTCTCCACCGAGGACGGCCCCGTGAAGGCGGTCGACGGCCTCTCCTTCGACGTGCAACGCGGCCGGACCCTGGGCATCGTCGGCGAGTCCGGCTCCGGCAAGTCCGTCACCAACCTGACGATCCTGGGCCTGCACAACCCGCAGAGCACCACGATCGACGGGGAGATCCTCTTCGACGGCAAGGAACTGATCACCGCGACGGAGAAGGAGCTGGAGAAGCTCCGCGGCAACCGCATCGCGATGATCTTCCAGGACCCGCTGACCGCGCTGTCGCCCTTCTACACGGTGGGCCGGCAGATCGCCGAGCCGTTCATGAAGCACACCGGCGCCTCCAAGAAGGCCGCCTGGGAACGTGCCGTGGAGATGCTCGCCAAGGTCGGCATCCCCAACCCCCGGGAACGTGCGAGCGACTACCCGCACCAGTTCTCCGGCGGTATGCGCCAGCGCGCGATGATCGCCATGGCCCTGGTCTGCGACCCCGACCTGCTCATCGCCGACGAGCCGACCACCGCACTGGACGTGACCGTCCAGGCGCAGATCCTGGACCTGCTCCAGGACCTCCAGCAGGAGTTCGGCTCGGCGATCGTCTTCATCACCCACGACCTCGGGGTCATCGCCGACACGGCCGACGACATCATGGTGATGTACGCGGGCCGCGCCGTGGAGCGCGGTACCACCGACCAGGTGCTCCGCTCGCCCCAGCACCCCTACACCTGGGGCCTGCTGAACTCCATGCCCCGTCTGGACTCGGACCTCAGCGCCCCGCTGGCGCCGATCCCCGGAAGCCCTCCGTCGCTGCTCAACCCGCCGACCGGCTGCCGCTTCCACCCCCGCTGCACCTTCCAGGACCGGGTCGGCGGCAACCGCTGTGCGACCGAGCGGCCGCAGCTCGACGTGGGCCGCGCCTCGGCGTGCCATCTCACGCCGGAGCAGAAGCGGACCGTCTTCATCGAAGAGATCAAGCCCCGACTGGGCTAGGAGGACCACGTCATGAAAGAGGACCTCGTCCTCCCCGCTCCCCGAGAGACGGTGCCCGAGCCCGCCGGAGAACCCCTGCTGGTGGCGGAAGGCCTCACCAAGCACTTCCCGATCAAGGGCGGCTTCCCGATCCGCCGCACGGTCGGCGCCGTGCAGGCCGTCGACGGCATCGACCTGACCGTGCGCGTCGGCGAGAGCTTCGGCCTGGTCGGCGAGTCCGGCTGCGGCAAGTCGACCACCGGCCGGCTGGTCACCCGGCTCCTCGAGCCGACGGCCGGCAGGATCAGCTACCGCGGCCAGGACATCACCCACGCCAAGCGCCGCGAGATCGCCCCCATCCGGTCCGAGATCCAGATGATCTTCCAGGACCCGTACTCCTCGCTCAACCCGCGCCAGACGGTCGGCACGATCATTTCCGGCCCGATGGAGATCAACGGGATCAACCCGCCCGGCGGCCGGGAGAAGCGGGTACGGGAGCTGCTGGAGATCGTCGGCCTGAACCCGGAGCACTACAACCGGTTCCCGCACGAGTTCTCCGGCGGTCAGCGCCAGCGCATCGGCGTGGCCCGGGCACTCGCCCTGGAGCCGAAGCTGATCGTCGCCGACGAGCCGGTCTCCGCCCTGGACGTGTCCATCCAGGCCCAGGTGGTCAACCTGCTGCAGGAGGTGCAGAAGGAGCTCGGCATCGCGTTCCTCTTCATCGCCCACGACCTGGCCGTGGTGCGGCACTTCTCGCAGCGTCTCGCGGTCATGTACCTCGGCAAGGTGATCGAGGTCGGCGACCGCGACTCCATCTACAACCGCCCCCGTCACCCCTACACCCACGCGCTGCTGTCCGCGGTGCCGGAGGTGGACGTCACCGGCGACGCGGTCGCCCGGGAGCGCATCCGTCTGACGGGCGACGTGCCGTCCCCGATCAACCCGCCTTCCGGCTGCCGGTTCCGCACCCGCTGCTGGAAGGCCGCCGACAAGTGCGCCAGCGAGGAACCGCCGCTGATCCAGCTCTCCGACAACCGCGAGGGCCATCTGACGGCCTGCCACTACCCGGAGGACCCGTCGATTCTGGCGCACGGCACCTCCGAAGGGGCGGCTTCCGCGAAGGACTGAGAACGCCGGACGCCGGGCCGCTCGCGGACCACCGGAATCCGCGACCGGCCTCCGGCTCCCGGTCCGGTGTCCGCCCTGCGCGCGCGTCCCGGTGTGCCCGCGCGCACCCGTGCGCCCGAGCGTCCCGGTGTGCCTGATTGCCCCCGTTGCGTGCGTGCCCCGTTGCGTGCGTGACCCGCGGCGCGCGTGCCCCGGTGCGTGCGTGACTCCCTGCGTGCGCCCGCCCGAAGGGCCGCCGGGCACCGGCCGCACCTCGGACGCCGCCGGTCCGCGCCCGCCGGGCGCCGGCTGTGCCTCGCCTGTGCCGGACCACCGACGCCTGCCCGCGCCGGCGACACCACGAGAAACGGGGGAGTGCCGCCCGCGTCGAGGGCGGTGCCGCGGCCGAACGGCGGCACACGGCGGGCTGTGCCCCGGGGCGAGGCGGCACACGGCGGGCCGTGCCCCGGGGTGACTCAGCCGCGGGCGGCCGCCACGGTGATGATCTCCGGGCTGGTGGGGTCCAGCGGCGCGCGGGCCCAGTCGCCGTACCGTTCGGTGGCCGCGAGGCCGACCTCGCCGAGGAAGCCGTCCAGGGGCCCGGCGGACAGGAACCGCAGGGTGCTGCGGCAGACGCGGGGGCTGCTCCAGCGCCCGCCGTCGTAGGTCTCCGTGAAGGTGACCCGGTCCCCGGCGACGGGCGCCTCCACCTCGTGCCACACGCGGACCGCGCCGCCCTCCGCGTCGCTGATCTCGTGCACCCGGTCCGGTGTCCACCGCTCCCAGGCCCGCGCGGCGGGGTTCCGCGTCTCGAAGACGAACCGGCCGTCCTCGCCCAGGGCCTGCCGCACCGCGCGCAGCGAGGCCCGCACCTCCTCGTCCCCGACCAGTTGCTGGAAGGCGTGACCGGTCATGACGACCAGGTCGAACTCCTCGCACCACAGCCGGCTGCGCAGATCGCCCAGTACCCACTCGACGTCGGGTTCGGCCCGCCGTGCCTGCACCAGCATGGCGGCCGCCGGATCCAGACCCACCAGCCGCCCCCGGTGCCCGAGTTCGCGGGCCCGCCGCAGCAGCTGGCCCGTACCGCAGCCGACGTCGAGCACGGCGCCGGCCGACATCACCCACTCCAGGTAGAAATCGTCCCCCGGCCCCCACGGGTTGAGGCGGTCGTAGAGCCCTGCCAGGGAGAGGTCCGCGAACGATCGATCGACCACCGGGGCAGTCTGGCACACCTTCGGCCCCCCTGTACCGCGGACCACCGGTCGCACCGCGCAGGACCGGTCGGGGTATCGGGCCGGCCGAACGTGCGGAGCCGGGGACGGCGGTTGCGGCCGTCGGTCACCGGTTCGCGAGGGTCCGTCGACCTCGCTGAGCGGAGGGGCCGTCACTCCCCCGGGTGAAGCGTGCCCCCATAGGGTGCGGTGAATGTGCGTGATGTGTGCTGTGCACCGATATTGACCGGTAATGGATCAGGCAACGGACCAGGAAACGGACCAGCGCCACGGCGCTGCCGGCACAGCGCAGTCATGCGCGTTCACGAGGAGGCACTCCATGCGCGGAGCCACGCACGCCCGATGGGCCGCCGGCGCGGTTGCGGTAGCACTCGCCGCGACCGCCTGCGGAGGGGGCGGCAGCAGCGGCAGCGACAGCAGCGCAGTGCTCAGCGCCTCCTGGGGGGACCCGCAGAACCCGCTGGAGCCGGCCAACACCAACGAGGTGCAGGGCGGCAAGGTGCTCGACATGATCTTCCGCGGGTTGAAGCGGTACAACCCGGAGACGGGCGCCGCCGAGAACATGCTCGCCGACAAGATCGAGACCAGCGACTCGCAGAACTTCACCATCACCATCAAGGACGGCTGGACCTTCGCCAACGGGGAGAAGATCACCGCCAAGTCCTTCGTGGACGCCTGGAACTACGGCGCGTCCCTGAAGAACAACCAGAAGAACTCCTACTTCTTCGGGTACATCGAGGGCTACGACAAGGTCCACCCCGAGGACGGCAGCGCCCAGTCCGCCGACACGCTCTCCGGTCTGAAGGTCGTCGACGACACGACCTTCACCGTCAAGCTCACCCAGAAGTTCTCGACGTTCCCGGACACCCTCGGATACGCGGCCTTCGACCCGCTGCCGCAGACCTTCTTCGACGACCACGCCGCCTGGCTGAAGAAGCCGGTCGGCAACGGGCCGTACATGATCGACTCCTACACCCGGGGCTCGCAGATGTCCCTGCGCAAGTGGGACGGCTACCCCGGCGACGACAAGGCGCAGAACGGCGGCGTGGACCTGAAGGTCTACACCGACAACAACACCGCCTACACCGACCTGCTGGCCGGCAACCTCGACCTGGTCGACGACATCCCGGCCGCCCAGCTCAAGAACGTCAAGAACGACCTGAGCGGCCGCTACCTCAACACGCCGGCCGGCATCATCCAGACCATCGCCTTCCCGTTCTACGACAAGGCCTGGGACACGGCGAACTCCGACAAGGTCCGCAAGGGCCTGTCGATGGCCATCAACCGCAAGCAGATCACCGACACGATCTTCCAGCAGACCCGCACCCCGGCCACCGACTGGACCTCCCCGGTGCTGGGCAAGGACGGCGGCTACCAGCCGGGGCTGTGCGGGGACTACTGCAACTACGACCCGACGCAGGCGAAGAAGCTCATCGAGGAGGGCGGCGGCCTCCCCGGCGGCCAGGTCAAGATCTCCTACAACGCCGACACCGGCTCCCACAAGCAGTGGGTCGACGCGGTCTGCAACTCCATCAACAACGCGATGGGCAACCAGAAGGCCTGCGTCGGCAACCCGATCGGCACCTTCGCCGACTTCCGCAACCAGATCACCCAGCACAAGATGAGCGGCCCGTTCCGCGCCGGCTGGCAGATGGACTACCCGCTCATCCAGAACTTCCTCCAGCCGCTGTACTACACCAACGCCTCCTCCAACGACGGGCTGTACTCCAGCAAGAAGTTCGACAACCTGGTCAACCAGGCCAACAGCGAGACCGACACCGCCAAGGCCGTCGGCACCTTCAAGGACGCCGAGGCGGTCCTCAGGGACGACATGGCCGCCATCCCGCTGTGGTACCAGAACGGCAGCGCGGGCTGGTCCGACCGGCTCTCCAACGTCAAGCTCAACCCCTTCAGCGTCCCCGTCTACAACGAGATCAAGGTCGGCTGATCCGCCATGGGACGCTACGTCGTCCGGCGGCTGCTCCAGATGATCCCGGTGTTCATCGGGGCCACGCTGCTGATCTTCCTGATGGTCAACGTGATGGGCGACCCCATCGCCGGCCTCTGCGGTCAGCGGCAGTGCGACCCGGCGACGGCGGCCCAGCTCAGGAAGGAGTTCGGTCTCGACAAGCCGGTGTGGCAGCAGTACCTGACCTACATGGGGAACGTCTTCACCGGCGACTTCGGGACGGCGTTCAACGGCCAGCCGGTCACCGAGCTGATGTCGACGGCGTTCCCGGTCACCATCCGGCTGACCATCGTCGCGATCCTGTTCGAGATCGTCATCGGGATCGCCCTGGGTGTCGTCACGGGCCTGCGCCGGGGCCGGCCCGTGGACACCGGGGTGCTGCTGCTCACCCTGGTCGTGATCTCCGTCCCCACCTTCGTCACCGGTCTGCTGCTGCAACTGCTGCTCGGCGTCAAATGGGGCTGGATCAGCCCCTCGGTGTCCGCGGGGGCACCCTTCAACGAGCTGATCCTGCCCGGCCTCGTCCTGGCCTCGGTCTCCCTCGCCTACGTCACCCGGCTCACCCGCACCTCCATCGCGGAGAACCGGCGCTCCGACTACGTGCGCACCGCCATCGCCAAGGGGCTGCCCCGGCGCCGGGTCGTCGTCCGGCACCTGCTGCGCAACTCCCTCATCCCCGTCGTCACCTTCATCGGCGCGGACATCGGCTTCCTCATGGGCGGGGCCATCGTCACCGAGCGGATCTTCAACATCCACGGCGTCGGCTACCAGCTCTACCAGGGCATCCTCCGCCAGAACACGCAGACCGTGGTCGGTTTCGTGACCGTCCTCGTCCTCGTCTTCCTGGTCGCCAACCTGGTCGTCGACCTCCTGTACGCCGTACTCGACCCGAGGATCCGCTATGCCTGAGCAGCCCTACGAACCCGAAGGCGCCATCGCCGGCACCGGCGCGGGCGGCGCGATGGACCTCGGGGCCAGCGAGGCGGAGAGCCTGGAGCGGACGCCGCGCGGACCCGACGGGGGTCCGGTGGGAAAGCCGCGCAGCCTGTGGTCCGACGCCTGGCGGGACCTGCGCCGCAACCCCGTCTTCATCATCTCCGGGCTGGTCATCCTGTTCCTGGTGTTCATCTCGCTGTGGCCCTCGGCGATCACCTCCGGCAGCCCGCTGGAATGCCACCTCTCCAAGGCGCAGGAGGGCCCGCAGTCCGGTCACCCGTTCGGCTTCGACGGCCAGGGCTGCGACGTCTACACCCGCACCGTCTACGGCGCCCGCTCCTCGGTCGCGGTCGGCGTGCTCGCCACCCTCGGCGTCGCGATCTTCGGCTCGGTGCTCGGCGGGCTGGCCGGGTTCTTCGGCGGCGTCTCGGACTCCTTCCTGTCCCGCATCACCGACATCTTCTTCGCCATCCCGGTCGTCCTCGGCGGTCTGGTCCTGCTGTCCGTGGTCACCAGCAACACCGTCTGGCCGGTCATCGGGTTCATCGTCCTGCTCGGCTGGCCGCAGATCTCCCGCATCGCGCGCGGAGCGGTGATCACCGCCAAGCAGAACGACTACGTGCAGGCCGCCCGGGCGCTGGGCGCCTCCAACACGCGGATGCTGCTGCGGCACATCGCCCCCAACGCCGTGGCCCCCGTGATCGTCGTGGCGACCATCGCCCTCGGCACCTACATCGCCCTGGAGGCCACCCTGTCCTACCTGGGCGTCGGTCTGAAGCCGCCCAGCGTCTCCTGGGGCATCGACATCTCCGCCGCCTCGCCCTACGTCCGCAACGCCCCGCACGCGCTGCTCTGGCCGTCCGGGGCACTGGCGATCACCGTCCTGGCCTTCATCATGCTCGGCGACGCGGTGCGCGACGCCCTCGACCCGAAGCTGAGGTGACCGCGCGTCATGCTGCTCGAAGTGCGCGACCTGCACGTGGAGTTCCGCACCCGGGACGGAGTCGCCAAGGCCGTCAACGGCGTCAACTACGGTGTGGAGGCGGGGGAGACGCTCGCCGTCCTCGGCGAGTCGGGCTCCGGCAAGTCGGTGACCGCGCAGGCCGTCATGGGCATCCTCGACATTCCGCCCGGCCGGATCACCGGCGGTGAGATCCTCTTCCAGGGCAGGAACCTGCTGACGCTGAAGGAGGAGGAGCGCAGGAGGATCCGCGGCGCCGAGATGGCGATGATCTTCCAGGACGCGCTGTCGTCCCTCAACCCGGTGCTGTCCGTGGGCGACCAGCTCGGCGAGATGTTCGTGGTGCACCGGGGCATGTCGCGCAAGGACGCCCGCGCCAAGGCCGTCGAACTGATGGACCGGGTGCGCATCCCGGCGGCCGGCGAACGGGTCCGGCAGTACCCGCACCAGTTCTCCGGGGGCATGCGCCAGCGCATCATGATCGCCATGGCGCTCGCCCTGGAACCCGCGCTGATCATCGCCGACGAGCCCACCACCGCCCTCGACGTCACCGTCCAGGCCCAGGTCATGGAACTCCTCGCGGAACTCCAGCGCGAGTACCACATGGGGCTGATCCTGATCACCCACGACCTGGGCGTGGTCGCCGACGTGGCCGACAAGATCGCCGTGATGTACGCCGGACGGATCGTGGAGACGGCCCCCGTGCACGACATCTACAAGGCGCCCGCCCACCCCTACACCCGCGGCCTGCTGGACTCCATCCCCCGGCTCGACCACAAGGGCGGGGAGCTGTACGCCATCAAGGGCCTGCCGCCGAACCTCATGAACATCCCGTCCGGCTGCGCCTTCCACCCCCGCTGCCCGATGGCGCAGGACGTGTGCCGCGCCGAGGAGCCCCCGCTCTACGACGTCACCGACTCGGACGCCGACCGGGGCAGCGCCTGCCACTTCTGGAGGGAGTGCCTGCATGGCTGAACCGATTCTGGAAGTGCGCGGACTGGTCAAGCACTACCCGCTCACCCAGGGCATCCTGTTCAAGAAGCAGATCGGCGCCGTCAAGGCGGTCGACGGCGTCGACTTCGCCCTGGACCGGGCCGAGACCCTGGGCATCGTCGGCGAGTCCGGCTGCGGCAAGTCGACGGTCGCGAAGATGCTGGTCAACCTGGAGCGGCCGACGGCCGGGGAGATCCGCTACAAGGGCGAGGACATCTCCCGGCTCTCCGGCCGGGCCCTCAGGGCGGTCCGCCGCAACATCCAGATGGTGTTCCAGGACCCCTACACCTCCCTCAACCCCCGCATGACCGTCGGCGACATCATCGGGGAGCCGTACGAGATCCACCCGGAGGTGGCGCCCAAGGGGGACCGGCGCCGCAGGGTCCAGGACCTGCTGGACGTCGTCGGGCTGAACCCGGAGTACATCAACCGCTATCCGCACCAGTTCTCCGGAGGCCAGCGCCAGCGCATCGGCATCGCGCGCGGGCTGGCGCTGCGGCCGGAGATCATCGTGGCCGACGAGCCGGTCTCGGCGCTGGACGTGTCGGTGCAGGCACAGGTCATCAACCTGATGGACCGGTTGCAGAAGGAGTTCGAGCTCTCCTACGTCTTCATCGCCCACGACCTGTCCATCGTCCGGCACATCTCCGACCGGGTCGGCGTGATGTACCTCGGCCGGATCGTCGAGACCGGCACCGACGCCGAGATCTACGACCATCCCACGCACCCCTACACCCAGGCCCTGCTCTCCGCGGTGCCGCTGCCCGACCCCGACGCCCGCGAGCAGCGGGAGCGGATCATCCTCGTCGGGGACGTGCCGTCCCCGACGAACGTCCCCTCCGGTTGCCGTTTCCGCACCCGCTGCTGGAAGGCCCGGGAGCGCTGCGCGCTGGAGGTACCCGAGCTCGCGGTGCCGGAGGAGTTCCGTCTGGCCACCGGCCCCGCCGTGCACGACTCGGCCTGCCACTTCGCGGAGGAGAAGGTGGTGGTGCCCGGTCAGGAGCCCGGTGAGCGCGGGGCGGACCGCGGGGCCGGGGCGCGCCGGGAGGGCCGGGACGAAGGGCTGTTCCGTGAGGAGGGGCTGTTCCGCGAGGAGGCGCAGGGCGGTGAGGAGGAGCAGGACCGCCGGGCGGGGCAGGGCGGCGAGGAGGCGGGGGACCGCCGGGAGGGGCCCGGCGGGGTGTCCCGCGAGGACGGCGACGGGCCGGGGTGACATCTCGCCCCGGCCCGCCTACGGCACCCGCACGGCCGTACGCTGTCGAGCATTCCGCGTCCGTATATCGGAGCCGATTCGGTGAAGTTGCCTCGCTGTGAACGCGGTTGGTGTGCTTTTGTACTGTTATGCCAGCGAGCGTCGAAGGAAGTCCAGCTGGAGTCGCAGCAGGTTCTCCGCGACCGTCTCCTGCGGAGTCATGTGGGTGACTCCGGACAGCGGCAGCACCTCGTGCGGCCGGCCCGCGGCCAGCAGGGCCGAGGACAGCCGCAGCGAGTGGGCGACGACCACGTTGTCGTCCGCCAGCCCGTGGATGATCATCATTGGCCGGTGCGGGTCGGCGGCGTCGACCAGGCCGGCGTCGTCCACCAGCGAGTTGCGCCGGTAGACCTCCGGCTGCTCCGCCGGGTGGCCCAGGTAGCGCTCCTGGTAGTGGGTGTCGTACAGCCGCAGGTCGGTGACCGGGGCGCCGACCACCGCGGCGTGGAAGACGTCCGGTCGGCGCAGCACCGCCAGTGCCGCCAGGTAGCCGCCGAATGACCAGCCGCGGATCGCGACCCGGGACAGGTCCAGCGGGAAGTCGCCGGCCAGCGCCTGCAGGGCGTCCACCTGGTCCTGGAGCACCACCGCCGCGAGCTCGTCGCGGACCGCCTTCTCCCAGGCGGGGGAGCGTCCGGGGGTGCCCCGCCCGTCCGCGACCACCACCGCGAAGCCCTGGTCGGCGAACCACTGCGGCGTCAGGTACGGGTTGCGGGCCGCGAGCACCCGCTGGCCGTGCGGACCTCCGTACGGGTCGACGAGCACCGGTAGGGGGGTGTCACCGTCGTAGTCCCGTGGCATAAGCACGGCGCACGGAATCCTCCGTGCGCCCCCGTGGACGAGGGTGACGCGCGGCGACATGCCGGGATCCTCCGCATATGAGGGGACGATCAGGGCCGCCCTGTCCCCACCGCCGGCCCGATCGCCCTCCCGCAGCAGGCGCGCCCGCGAGCCGGGCCGGTCCGGTGTGGCCGAGACCAGCACCGTCACCCCGCCGGAGCGGACCGCCGTGTGCACGCCGGGCTCCTGCGACACCCGCTCCACACCCAGCTCGCTCACCCGGTACACGTGCAGCTCACCGATCTCGGCCTCCGCCGCCTCCTCGCCGGCCGACGCCGAGACCAGCACGTCCTCCTCCCCGACGTCCAGCACCGCCCGCACGTGCAACTGCCCGTTGGTCAGGGCGCGGTCGCCCACGGCGAGGACCCGCGCCCCGCCCTCGTCCGCGATGCGGACCAGTCGTCCGGATGGCGACCAGCAGGGCACCCCGGCGAACAGTTCCAGCCAAACCCGATCTTCGTCGGCGTGCACCATCCGGGTCGCCCCGGTCTCCGGGTCCACCGCCAGGAACAGCTGGCTGCGCTGGTCCCTCGCCTGCACCAGGAGCAGCGGGGCACCCGCGGCTGACCAGTGCACACGCGCGAGATACGGGTAGCGCGCCCGGTCCCAGGAGACCTCCGTGCGCGCCCCGTCCAGGCCGATCACGAACAGCCGCACCTCCGCGTTCGCGGTGCCCGCCGCCGGGTAGGCGACGTGGCGTGGCTCACGGTCCGGCCGGGCCGGGTCGGAGATCCACCAGCGCGCCACCGGCGTGTCGTCCACCCGGGCCACCAGCAGCCGGTCCGACTCCGGCGCCCACCAGAAGCCCCGCGAGCGCTGCATCTCCTCGGCCGCGACGAACTCCGCCAGCCCGTACGACACCCCGTCCGACTCGGGCTCGGCGAGCGCGCGGTCGCCGTCGCCCTCGGCGCCCACCACCCGCAGGGCGCCCCGGGCCACGTAGGCGACGCGCCTGCCGTCGGGGGAGGGGCGAGGGTCGACCACCGGCCCCGCGGCCCGCAGCTCGCGCGCCGTACCGGCCCGCAACTCGGCCGTGAAGAGCCGCCCTGACAAGGCGAAAGATGCCAACTCCACGGCCGTGTCGGTGGCGTAGGCGACGATGCCGGAACCGCCCTCCCGGCTGCGTTCGCGCCGTGCCCGCTCCTCCGGCGGCAACTCCTCCCGCGCCCCCGCGAGCAGCGCTCCCGGATCCGCCGCCAGGCGTTCCGTGCCGTCCGCCGGGTCGAGCACCCACAGCGCGCCCACCCGGTCCGTACCGGAACGCGACCGCAGATACACGACACGGGAACCGTCCGGCGCCACCGTGAACGAACGCGGCGCGCCGAGGGTGAAGCGCTGGGTGCGGGCATGCCGCCGGGGGAAGCTCTCAGGCTCGGTCGTCATGCCTCCGACCATATTGGCCATGCGCCCCCTTGCGCGTCCGTGCGCCGATCGATGCGCGCGTACGGATAGCTATGATCACTCACGCTGTGTGGGTATGAACCTGCCGGCTGCCCTAGGAACGACCGCGTGGACAACGTGCCCTGCTCTGTTTGGAGGTGAACCGCCGTGGCACTCTCGATTTCGGCGGTGGTGCTGCTGGCGATCATCGTCTTCCTTCTGATCAGGAAGTCGGGACTCAAGGCCGGACACGCCATCGTGTGCATGCTGCTCGGGTTCTATCTCGCGTCCTCGACGGTGGCGCCCACCATCAGCGACCTGACGACCAACATCGCGGGCATGATCGGCAGCCTCAAGTTCTGACCGCCGTAGGCTGGGGGCCATGACGGAACTGCCCGCCCGGCGTCTGCTCCTGGTGCACGCCCACCCGGACGACGAGTCGATCAACAACGGCGCGACCATGGCCAGGTACGCCTCAGAGGGCGCCCTGGTCACCCTGGTCACCTGCACCCTCGGAGAGTTGGGCGAGGTCATCCCGCCGGAGCTGCGGCATCTGTCCGGAGCCGCGCTGGGCGCGTACCGCGCGAGCGAACTCGCCGCCGCGATGCGCGCACTCGGCGTCGACGACACCCGCCGGCTCGGCGGGGCCGGACGCTACCGGGACTCCGGGATGATGGGCCTGCCCGACAACGACGACCCCGGCTGCTTCTGGCGGGCCGACGTCGACGAGGCCGCCGGGCACCTCCTCGAGGTCATCCTCGAGACCCGCCCGCAGGTCCTGGTGACCTACGACGACCGCGGCGGCTACGGCCACCCCGACCACATCCAGGCCCACCGCGTCGCCATGCGCGCGGCCGAACTGGCCGCCGGGGCCGGCTGGGACATCCCCAAGATCTACTGGAACCGGGTGCCCCGGCCCGCCGCCGAGGCCGCCTTCGCCCGGCTGGAGGGCGATCTGCCCGGCCTCCCCTTCGACCGGGCGGCCGACGTGGACGACGTGCCCGGAGTGGTCGGCGAGGAGCGGATCACCGCCGAGATCGACGGCGCCGCGCACGCCGCGGCCAAGGCCGCCGCGATGCGCGCGCACGCCACCCAGATCGCCGTCGCCGAACCGTACTTCGCGCTCTCCAACGAGCTGGCCCAACCGCTGTTCCGCACCGAGTACTACGAACTGGTACGCGGGCGTGCCGGCGCCGCACGGGAGACCGACCTCTTCGCCGGGCTGCCCGGCGGGACCGGGGAGGCGTCGTGAGCGACCGCCCCCCGCTGCTCGCGCAGCCCCTGCGCGTCCCCTCGGCCGGGCGGATCGCCGGCTACCTCGCCCTGGCGCTGCTCGGTGCGGCGACCGGAGTGGCCGGCTCGCTGGTGCAGGCCGGCTGGTTCCCGGGCGGACTGCTGCTGGCGCTCGCCGGTTCGGCCGGCGTCTTCCTCGGCGGGGCCCGGGCCGCCGGCAGGCGCGCCGGGGCCGTCGCGCCCGCCGTCGGCTGGGTCGTCACCGTCATCCTGCTCACCGCGAGCCGCCCGGAGGGCGACTTCCTGTTCGCCGCGGGAGCCGGCTCCTACCTGTTCCTGCTCGGCGGTATGGCAACGGCTGTGATCTGCGCCACCCTCGCTGGCGGACGCCGTCCGGGTGCCGGTTCCTCCCGACTTGGCAAGTGACGTACCGATTCGCCGCCGGTCGGCCGTGCGGGTCCGGTGCCGGTTTCCCCAGCGGCCGTGGGATGCGCGCCAAACACGGCCAGTATGGTGGTGCGCGCCGCCGAGCCGCCCGAGACAGGTCGAAAGTAAGGGCGGCGGAGCCAATCGGGAGAACCTGCCTTGAGTCGTGAAACTGACACTCCGTCCTCCGGGCCCAACGGCCGCGGCGGAGCCGCGTACCCGTCGGGCACCCCGCCCTACGGCACCCCTGCGGCGTCCGACGGCACCACGGACGCGGGCCGTTCGGCTGCTCAGCCCGAGGAGCGCAAGACCGAGACCACGCTGACGACCCGTATCCGGATCAACATCCCCGGTTCGCGTCCCATCCCGCCGGTCGTCATGCGCAAGCCCGTCGGCGAGACCGACGGCTCCGACGCCGCGGAGGGCCCCGAGGGCACCGGACGGGCCGAGGCCGCTCCGAGCGGCGACACCGGCGCGCGCCCCGCGGGCGCGCCCGCTCCCGCCGCCGAGACGCCCGCCGAACCGGCCCCGAGGGCCGGGGAGAAGCCCACCAGCGACTGGTTCGCGCCCCGCAAGTCCTCGCCCGGCAAGGGCGGCCAGCCCGGCCCGGGCGCCAAGGGCGCCACCCCGCCCGGCGGTTCGCCGGCCGGCCCGCCTCCCGGCGGCGCCGGGGCACCGGCCGGCCGGAATCCGGGCGCCGGCCGTCCCGGCGGAGTGGTCGGCGCCATGAAAGCGCCCGGCGGTTCCCAGCCGGGCACTTCGCCCGGCGCCCGCCCGGGCGGGGCGAGCGGCACCGGCCTGCCCGGCGCGACCGGTGGGCCCGTGGCGCCCGGACACGGCGGCGGCACCGGCTCCTTCGACGTGACCGAAGCGCTGGCGGCCGGCCCGCTCGGCGGTGCCGCCCGCCCCGGTTCGGGCCCCGGCGGCGAACCGGGCGGCGAGGACCTGCCGTACTTCGCGGACAACGGCGCCGCCGACCAGCAGGGCGGCGGCCTCGGGGCCCCGGACGGCGGCTACGGCGGACCGGGCGACCCCTACGGCGGGCCACGCGGACTGGACGACCCCTACGGCACCGCTCGCGGTCAGAACCCGCCCGGCGGCTACGACGCCCCCCGGGGCCCGGGCGGGCCCGGCGTGAGCGCGGGCCACGGCAGCGATCCCTTCGGGGTGCCCGGCGGCCCCGGCGCAGGCCCGGGCCCCTCCGGTCCGACCTCCGGTCCGGTCACCGGCGACGGGCCGACGGTGACGCCGGCCGGCGGCACCGGCGCACCCGGCCCGCACGGCACCGCAGTCCCGGGCGCCGGGGCCGGAGCGGGCCTCGGCACCGGCCAGTTGAGCGACGACACCGCGATCCTCACCCCGCAGACACCCGCCCCCGAGCCGCCCCCCGGCGGCTACGGCGCCCCCGGCGACCAGGTCTCCGGTCCTGCCCTCAACGGCGGCCTGCCGGTCGTGCCCCCGGCCGGCGGGACCGGTGCGGCCGGCGGCAGCCCGTTCGGCCCGGTCGGCGGCATCCCGTTCGACGACCCGGAGCCGAACCCCCCGCAGCAGCGGTCCGAGCCGGAGCGGCAGCGCAGCACGCCCGCACCGGCACCGAAGAAGAAGGGCCGCAGCAAGGCGGCACTGCTCGTCGGAGGTCTGGTCGTGCTGGCCGCCGGCGCCTACGGCGCCGGGCTGCTGATGAACCACTCGGACGTGCCCAGGGGCACCACCGTGCTCGGCGTCGACATCGGCGGCGGCACCCGCGACCAGGCCGCCAAGGTGCTCGACCAGAACTTCGGCAAGCGGGTCGGACAACCGCTGAAGCTGTCGGTCGGCGGCAAGACGGTCACCCTCAAACCCGACCAGGCCGGCCTCCAGTTCGACGAGGACGCCACGGTCGGGGCGGCGGCGCAGAGCGACTACAACCCGGTCTCCGTGATCGGCTCGCTGTTCGGCAGGCAGCGGGTCGTCGAGCCGGTCATGCCGGTCGACGAGGAGAAACTCCAGGCCGCCCTGCGGGCCACCGCCGCGGGCGGCACCGGCTCCGCGACCGAGGGCACCATCAGGTTCGAGTCCGGCAAGGCCGTCGCCGTCCACGGCAAGCCCGGCAAGGGGGTCGACGTGATCCGGGCCCGGCAGATCGTCGAACAGGCCTACCGCACCCAGGTCGAGACCGGTTCGGCCGGCACCGTGCGACTGCCGACGGCGACCACGGAACCCACCGTCTCCGACGCCGAGGTCGATCGGGAGATGAAGGAGTTCGCCGAACCCGCGATGTCGGCGAACGTGTCGGTGCGCACCGACGCCACCCACTTCATCGAGTTCAGCCCCGAGAAGTCGCTGTGGAAGTTCCTCCGGGTGAAGGCGGTCAACGGCAAACTCGTCGACAGCCCCGACCTGGACGCCCTCGCCGGTCTCTACGGCAAGACCTTCGACGGCGTGCTGATCGCCCGGGCCAACGGCGAGAAGACCGCGGTCACCCCGCAGGACGTGTACGGCGCGCTGCGCCAGGCCCTGCTCAGCACGACCCACCGGGACGTCGTCATCGACACCGACCCGAGCTGACGCGCCGGGGCGGGTCGCCCCGGCGCGCCCCGGGCGCCCGCCGCGACCCGCGCCGGAGCCGGAAGCGCCCGCGCCGGGCCGGGTGTCCGCGCCGGGCCGGGTGTCGGCGCCGGGCCGGGTGTCCGCGCCGGGCCGGGTGTCGGCGCCGCGGGGCCGCGGGCCCACCGCATGACATCTGTCATGTGCTGATCCGGACCGCAGACACTCCCGCACGAGCGGCCCCGGCGGCCACCATGGACGCCATGACGACGACAGTGACGACCACCGCCAGTCCGGTGGTCGAGTTCGACCGGGTGAGCAAGAGCTATGACAGCGTACGGGCCGTCGACGGGCTGTCGCTCGTGCTGCGGCCGGGGGAGACCGTGGCGCTGCTCGGGCCGAACGGGGCGGGCAAGTCGACCACCCTCGACCTGCTGCTCGGCCTCAAGCGCCCCGACTCCGGCACGGTCCGCCTGCTCGGCTCCGAGCCGCGCGAGGCGATCGTGGCCGGCCGGGTGGGCGCGATGCTGCAGAGCGGCGGGCTGATGGACGGGGTCACCGTCGGCGAACTGGTGCGGCTCGCCTGCGCGCTGCACCCCAGGCCCTACCGGGTGAGCGACGTGCTGTCGCGGGCCGGGGTCGCGCAGATCGCCGACCGCAAGGTGGACAAGCTCTCCGGCGGGCAGGCCCAGCGCGTCCGCTTCGCGCTCGCCACCGCCGGGGACAGCGACCTGATCGTCCTGGACGAGCCCACCACCGGCATGGACGTCACCACCCGCCAGGCCTTCTGGGCCACCATGCACGAGCAGGCCCAGCAGGGCCGTACGGTCCTGTTCGCCACCCACTACCTGGAGGAGGCCGACGCCGTCGCGGACCGGGTCCTGGTGCTGCACCGCGGCCGCCTGCTGGCCGACGGCACCGCCGCCGAGATCAAGGCGAAGGCGGGCGCCCGGCGGATCTCCTTCGACCTGGCCGGCGGCGTGGACGAGGCCCTGCTGCGCGACCTGCCCTTCCTGACCTCCCTGGACGTGTCCGGTCAGACCGTGCGCATCCAGTCCTCCGACGCCGACGCGACCGTCCACGCGATGTACGGACTCGGCCTCTACCCCCGCAACCTCGAAGTCGCCGGGCTCGGCCTGGAGCAGGCCTTCGTCGCCATCACCGCCGCCGAGGAGGCGAAGCAGTCGTGAACCACCTCATCAAGCTTGAACTGGCCCGCTCCCTGCGCAACCGCAGGTTCCTGTTCTTCTCCGTGATCTACCCGGCGCTGCTGTTCCTGATCATCGCGGGCAGGGCCGACAGCACCACCGAACTGGACGGGTCGGGCCTGACCCTCCCGACCTACATGATGGTCTCCATGGCCTCCTTCGGCGCCCTCACCGCCGTGCTGATGGGCAACAGCGAGCGCATCGCCAAGGAGCGCGAGAGCGGCTGGGTGCGGCAGTTGCGGCTGACGTCGCTGCCCGGCCGCGGCTACGTCCTCGCCAAGACGGCGAGCGCGGCGGTGGTGAGCCTGCCGTCCATCGTCGTCGTCTTCGTCGTCGCCGCGGCGGTGAAGGACGTCCGCCTGGACGCCTGGCAGTGGCTCGCCCTCACCGGCGCGATCTGGGCCGGCAGCCTGGTGTTCGCCGCGCTCGGTGTCGCTCTCGGCTATCTGGCCAGCGGGGACGCCGTCCGCCCCCTCACGATGATCATCTACTTCGGCCTGTCGATGCTGGGCGGCCTGTGGATGCCGTCGACGACCTTCCCCGACTGGCTGCAGAGCGTCGCGAAGTGGCTCCCCACGCACGCGTACGCTGCCCTGGGGCGCTCCATCGAGCAGAGCCAGGCCCCGCAGGCCCAGGACATCGCACTCCTCGCCGTGTTCTTCGCCCTCTTCGCGGGCGGCGCGGCTTGGCTCTACCGGAAGGACACGCTGAAGGCGTGAACAGCGTAGGCATCGCGCAGCGCCCGCAGACCGCCAGACAGCGGGTCATGAAGGCCCTCTGGACGGGCATCTGGCTCGTCTACCTGAGCGGGCCCGTCGACGACCTCCTGCACGGCGGGCACAGCGCCGGAGTGAGGCTGCTCGGCGGGATCGGCCTGGTGGCCTTCGTGGTGTGGTACCTGGCCCTGGTCTTCCGCGCCGGGCGACGCGACACCGTGCCACTGGTACTCGGCTCGCTGGCGGTGCTCGCCACCCAGGCGACCGTGCTCTCGCTCACCCTGGGGCGCGACTGGCTGGTGCTGTACGTGTACGTGGCCGTCGCGTCCGGCGCGGCGCTGCCGATGCGCTACGCCCGCTGGACCGTGCCGGGCGCGTCCGCGCTGCTGGCCGTGGTCGCCCTGACCGTCCCGGGCGGCCGCGCCTTCCTCGGCGCGCTGCTCGTCCCGGCACTGCTCGGCGGGTTCTCCATGACCGGCGTACGGGAGTTGATCCGCACCACCGTCGAACTGCGGGAGGCCCGCGCCACCGTCGCCCACCTCGCGGCCAACGAGGAGCGGCTGCGGCTCGCCCGCGACCTGCACGACCTGCTCGGCCACTCCCTGTCGCTGATCACCCTGAAGAGCGAACTCGCCGGCCGGATGCTGCCCGGCCGGCCGGACCAGGCCGCCCAGCAGGTCGCCGACATCGAACGGGTCAGCCGCCAGGCCCTGGTGGACGTCCGGGAGGCAGTCACCGGCTACCGCCGGCCCCGGCTGGCCGCCGAACTGGCCGGCGCCAAGGTCGCCCTGACCGCGGCGGGCGTGGACGCCGCACTGCCCGTCGAGCCCGGCCTCGACGGACTGCCCGAGGAGAGCGAGTCCGCGCTGGCCTGGACGCTCCGGGAGGCCGTCACCAACGTCGTACGGCACAGCGGGGCGCGCCGCTGCGCGGTCGAACTGCTGCACCGGCAGACCCTGGACGGGCCCGTCCTGGAACTCTCCGTCGAGGACGACGGCTCCGGCGGCTCCGGCGGCGCCCCCGGCAACGGGCTGACCGGGCTGACCGAACGCCTGGAGAAGGCCGGCGGTGTCCTGGAGAGCGGTCCGCTGCGGCGTGGCTGGCGTCTGGTGGCCCGGGTGCCCGCGGTCGACGTGCCGGACGTAGGATCCGGCGCATGACCCGCGTGATCAACGTGCTCCTGGCCGAGGACCAGTCGATGGTCCGCGAGGCGCTCGCCGCCCTGCTCGGCCTGGAGGACGACATCGAGGTCGTCGCCCAGGTGGCGCGCGGCGACGAGGTCCTCGGCGCGGCCCGGGAGCACACCGTGGACGTGGCCCTGCTGGACATCGAGATGCCGGGCGCCACGGGCATCGAGGCGGCGGCGGAACTTCACCGGGAACTGCCCCGGGTGAAGCTGGTGGTGCTCACCACCTTCGGCCGGCCCGGCTACCTGCGCAGCGCGATGGAGGCGGGCGCCGACGCCTTCCTCGTCAAGGACGCCCCCGCGGCCCAGCTCGCCGAGGCGGTCCGCAAGGTCCTCGCGGGGGAGCGGGTCATCGACCCGACGCTGGCCGCGGCCGCCCTGGCCGAGGGCGCCAACCCGCTCACCGACCGCGAGCGCGAGGTACTGCGCTCCGCCGCCGACGGCTCCACCAACGCCGAACTCGCGGCCGCCCTGCACCTCTCGCCGGGCACGGTCCGCAACTACCTGTCGACGGCGATCCAGAAACTGGCCGTGCGCAACCGGGCGGAGGCGGTGCGGATCGCCCGGGAGAAGGGCTGGCTGTAGAGCCCGTCCGGGGAACTGCGGCGACTCCGGCGCGTTCACCGGCAGGGGTCGTCCGGGTCCGCGGTGAGGCCTCGGGCGTGGACGCCGGCGGCGGTCGTCCGACTCCGCGGTGAGGCCTCCGGCGTGGCGCGGGCAGCGGTCGTCCGACTCCGCGGTGCGGGTGCGGTGCGGGTCAGTTGAGCATCGCCCGCGCCGTCCGGGCCTCGCCGCGCAGCCGCTCCGCGGCCTGCGCGTCCACCGGCGCCACCACCTCCGCGTACGCCTCCAGTTCGGCGGCTCCGGCGGCGAACTCTCCCCGGCGCACCAGCGCCTGCCCCAGCTCGTGCCGCAGCCGCGCCGGACGGGACGGCAGCAGCAGGGACAGCTCCACCGACCACAGCGCCACGTCGGAACGCTCGGGCCGGGCCGCGGCCCAGGCGCGGACGTTGTTCAGGACGCGCAGTACCACGTCCGCGGTGGCGGCGGGGGCCAGGGAGGACGGGTCGAGCGGAGTCCCGGTGGCTCCGGCGACCAGCAGCTCCGCGTCCGCTCCGGTCAGGATCCGGCCGCCGTCGAAGGGGTCGGCGAGCACCTGCTCCTCCCCGGAACCGAGGCCGACCACGAAGTGCCCGGGCAGCGCCACCCCGTACACCGGTGCCCCGGCCCGCCGTGCCACCTCCAGCCACACCACCGACAGCAGGATCGGCAGCCCGCGCCGCCGCCGCAGCACCTCGTGCAGCAGCGAGGCCTCCAGCCGCCGGTAGTCGGCGGAGGTGCCGTGGAAGCCGTACCGGTCGCCGAGCAGTCCGCGCAGGGCCTCCGCCCAGGCCGCCGGGGACCCGGGCCGGAACGGCAGTTCCCCGGCCAGCCGGTCCAGCTCCACCTGCGCCGCGTCCATGCCGGCGTCGTCCAGCGTCCCGTCCGCGACGGCGCCGATCAGCAGGCACAGGGTGGACAGGTCGGGCCGTTCGGCGCGGGCCTCGGCGGCGAAGCGCTCGCGCAGCCCGGCGGAGCGCTCGGGCGGCGGGGGATACGGGGGACGCATGGCCGGCCGTCGCCTCCTCACGCGTGCCCGGGCCGGGGCGCGCGGTAGTGCCGGTACGCGTGGTGCGGGGTGAAGCCCATCCCGGTGTACAGCGCCCGGGCCCCCTCGTTGCCCGTCTCGACCTGGAGCCACGCGGCCGAGGCGCCCTCGTCGAGCGCCCGCCGGGCCAGCGCGGCCATCACGGTGGTGGCCAGCCCGCGCCGGCGCAGTCCGGGATCCACCTCGACGGCGGAGAACGAGGCCCACCTCCCGTCCACGACGCACCGGCCGATGGCCGCCGGGGCGCCCTCACCGGGCACCGCGGCGAACCAGACCGACGGTCCGCTGCCGAGCACCGTCAGGGCCACCTCGCTCACCCCCTTGCGCTGGTAGCGGGCCAGCCAGTCCTCATCGGCCCGTCGGGACAGCGGCACCCGGTCCGAGCCGGGCCGGTCGGCGAGCGGCGCCAGCGACGCGGTCCACAGCTCGGCCGTCGACTCGGCTACCCAGCCGCGCCGTTCCAGCTCGGCGCAGAGCGCTTCCTGGGTGCCCTCGGCCCCGGTCGAGGTCTGTATGTACGCGGGCAGGCCGCGCTCGCCGTACCAGCGCTTCACGGTCTCCAGCGCCTCGTCGAGCGGCAGGCCCGGGTCTCCGAGCGGCAGGACGGAGTTGGCCCGGCGGGTGAAGCCGGAGGCGGCCCGCAGCTCCCACCCGCCGAGCCGCCGGCTCTCCACCGGCCGCCAGGCGCGGGAGGCGACGCGGGCGAGTTCGGTGTAGGAGGCGGCCGGACCCCGGCGACGCGCCGGGGCGGCCGGCACCACCTTTCCGGCGACCAGCGCGGACTCCGCCATATGGACTGTCCGACCGTCCTTTCGTGTGATCACCACCACACCATCGTCCCAGGATGTGAGAACGCCGACCGTGTCGGTGAACTTTCCACCGGTTTCCCGGGGATCGTTCAGTCGTCGCACCGAGACGCGTTTGCCCACGTCAGCGGCGGTGACACGGACCTCAAGGCGCCCGGCGGCAGAGAATTCCACGGGTCGGTTCACCCCTCCTGTTCGGATCATGCCCAGGAACGGAGATACTAGGGGCGGGCATCGACGACGCCGCGCTCCCGCGCGCCAGGCGGCGGAGCCTGTGGGAGGCCCGCCAGCGCCCTATCGAGGAGGAACGACAGCGTGACCTACGTCATCGCGCAGCCTTGTGTCGACGTGAAGGACAAGGCGTGCATCGAGGAGTGCCCGGTCGACTGCATCTACGAGGGCCAGCGGTCCTTGTACATCCACCCGGACGAATGCGTCGACTGTGGTGCCTGTGAGCCGGTCTGCCCGGTCGAGGCGATCTTCTACGAGGACGATGTGCCGGACGAGTGGAAGGACTACTACAAGGCGAACGTCGAGTTCTTCGACGAGCTGGGCTCCCCGGGCGGGGCGAGCAAGCTGGGGCTGATCGAGCGCGACCACCCCGTCATCACCGCTCTGCCGCCGCAGGCCTGACCGGCCCAGCGAGCGGCCCCGCTCCGCCGCCTCGGTCCCGCACGGCCCTGATCGTCCCGATCGAGAGCGCCGTGCGGGACCGAGGCGTTCTGCCGTACCGACCGACGAAAGCGAGCCAGCACCCGTGTCCGCAGTCTCCGCGCTCTCCGACCGGCTGCCCGCCTTCCCCTGGGACAGGCTGGCGCCCTACAAGAAGACGGCCGCGGCGCATCCGGACGGCATCGTCGACCTGTCCGTCGGCACGCCCGTCGACCCGGTCCCCGAGCTGATCCGCAAGGCACTGGTCGACGCGGCCGACTCGCCCGGCTACCCGACCGTCTGGGGCACGCCGGAGCTGCGTGACGCGATCACCGGCTGGACGGAGCGCCGACTGGGCGCCCGGGGCATCACCCACCACCACGTGCTGCCCGTCGTGGGCTCCAAGGAACTCGTGGCCTGGCTCCCCACCCAGCTCGGTCTGGGCCCCGGCGACCGGGTCGCCTTTCCGCGACTGGCCTACCCGACCTACGAGGTGGGCGCCCGCCTGGCCGGCGCCGGGTACGAGGCGTACGACGACCCCACCGACCTCGACCCGGCGGGGCTGAGGCTGCTCTGGCTGAACTCGCCGTCCAACCCCACGGGCCGGGTCCTTTCCGGCGGGGAACTGGCCCGGATCGTCGCCTGGGCCCGCGCCCACGACGTCCTGGTCCTCTCCGACGAGTGCTACCTGGAACTGGGCTGGGAGGCCGACCCGGTCTCCGTCCTCCACCCGGACGTCAACGGCGGCTCGCTGGACGGCGTCGTCGCGGTGCACTCGCTGTCGAAGCGGTCGAACCTCGCCGGCTACCGGGCCGCGTTCCTGGCCGGGGACCCCGGGGTGCTCGGTCCGCTGCTGGAGATCCGCAAGCACGGCGGGATGATGACCTCGGCGCCGACGCAGGCGGCGGCCGTCGCGGCCCTGGCCGACGACACGCACGTCCGCGAGCAGCGCGAGCGCTACGCGGCGCGCCGTGCACTGCTCCGCGAGGCGCTGCTCGGCCACGGCTTCCGCATCGAGCACAGCGAGGCCGGCCTGTACCTGTGGGCCACGCGGGACGAGTCCTGCTGGGCGACCGTCGGGAGGCTGGCCGACCTCGGCATCCTGGTCGCCCCCGGCGACTTCTACGGCCCGGCGGGGGAGAGGTTCGTACGGGTGGCGCTGACGGCGACGGACGAGCGGGTGGCCGCGGCGGTCCGCCGACTCGCGTAGCCGGGCCGGACCGCACCGCGCGGCGGCGCCCCGACCGGGCCGTCCCGCCCTTGCCGGTGGCCCCCGCAGTTCTGGTCCCGCCCTTCCCGGTCGTCCCGCTCGTTCCGCCCCTCCCGGTCGTCCCGCTCGTCCCGCCTCGGTCGGCGGGGCGGGGTGCGCGCGGGTGCACCAGGCGCCCGGGCGCCCCGGCACCCGGCGCGCACGCGACGGGGCCCGGGGGCGGACCCCCGGGCCCCGTCGCGGTCGACGGCGCCGGACCGGCGTCAGCCGAGCGGCAGGCCCTGCAGGGGCAGCGCCTGGGCCGGGGACCCGTGGGTCAGGCCGTCCGCGGGCAGCCCGTCCGTGGGCAGCCCGCCCTGCGTCGCCGTCTTCGCGGTGTCGCCGAGGAGGCCGCCCGCGGCCCCGCTCGCCTCGCCCGCGGTCTTCTGCGCCATCGGCGCCGCCTTCTCCACGGCCTGGCCGCCGGTCCTGCCCGCTGCGGGCACCGCCTGCTCGACCGTCCTGCCGCCGGTGTCACCGGCGACCCCGGTGGCGTGCTGCACCGCGCCGTCCGCGGTGTTGCCGACGCTCCCCGTGTCCAGGGCGGTCAGCCCGCCGAGGTTCGGGGCCGCGGGCAGTTCGGGGGCCGCGCTGGCGGAGCCGGCCGCACCGACCCCGGCGGCCGCTCCCGCTGCGACGAGCAGCGCGGTACGGGCGATCCGGCGGGTCAGGGGGAGGGACATGATGCTCCTTCGACGGGAGAGAACGTGAACCGTCCGACTGCGCCCGGCTCGTGGGCCACCGGCGGTGCTTCGGGCCGACAGTCCGCCGTCCGGGCTCGGACGCAGTGACTACCGCTCGAGGTCTGCGAAGGTTGCGGCGGGCCGACGCAAAGAGTTGGCAATGCGTCGCATTATCGGCTACGGATAAAAACGGACAAAAGGCTTCCGGTCGGAAAGTCCGCCGAATCCCCAGAACCCTTTGTTCCCAAGGGTTCCGCCGGATTCGAGGGTGACGCCACGAAAAACTGCGCACCCCCGGGTCCGCGCCGCCCCCGCACAACCCGTGCGAGTGAGGACCCGTACTACTGCCCGGTGGTGATCCGGACCGCGTCCGCGTCCCCTCCGGGCGCCGGACCGCTCCCGTCCGGTCCCGTTCCCTCCGAACCGTCCGCCTGTCCCGCGCCGCCCTTCCCGTCCGCGGTGCCCTCCGCTTCGCGCGCCTGCGTCCGCACCGTGCGCCACCGGCTGTCGGTCCCCCCGGCGACCCACTCCCGACCGGCGTAGCGCACCCGCTCGATGTGCAGCGCGGAGGAGTTGGCCACCGCCCAGTGGGCGAGCTGCCAGCCCCGCTCCTGCCGCGGCCGCGCCGCGGAGCCGTCCGCCCGCTCGGGCACCGGTACCGTCACCGTCCGACCGCTCGCTCCGGCGGTCCCCGAAGGCGCCGGTGCCGCGGTCGGCGAGCCGGCGTGCACCTGCGCACCGGCCTCCTCCAGGGCGCCGCGCCCGAAGTCCCGTACCAGCGCGGCCCGCACCGCGTCCGGGCCCGCGGTCCGGTTCGGCCCCGGCCGACCCTCGCAGGTCAGCGTGGCCGCCGAGCGACCGGTGAGAGCGGCGGCCAGCAGCGCCGCGTCGGGCTCGTGCTTGGCGTACGCCTCCGGGAACCCGCTGCGCTGCACCCGCTGCGCGGCCACCGTCAGCGGCAGCCGGGTGTAGCCGGGCACCTTCACCAGGTGCTCGTAGAACATGCCCGCCGCGTACGTCGGGTCCATGATCTGGCCCCGGGTCCCCCAGCCCTGCGAGGGGCGCTGCTGGAACAGGCCCAGCGAGTCGCGGTCCCCGTGGTCGAGGTTGCGCAGCCCGGACTCCTGGAGCGCGGTCGCCAGCGCGATCGTCACCGCCCGCTCGGGCAGCTCGCGGTTGGTGCCGACGGCCGCGATCGTGGCCGCGTTCACCGCCTGCTCCGGACTGAAGACGTAGGCCGCACCGCCGCCCCGGCCCGAGACGACCCGGCAGCCGGGGCCGCCCGATCCGCCGGTGACGTACTGGACCGCGAGGTAGCCCGCGACCGCGGACAGGACCGCCGCGGCCGCGACGAGACGCAGGAGGCGGGCGCGACGCTTGGGGGAGGTGGGGGACGGCTCTCGCACGCGGTACAAGGTACTGGAGCCCCGCCGACGGGCCCAGTGTCAGTGCGGACAAGCGTGCGCACGACAGGTGTCCGCCCCCGGGCGCTAGGGTCGGGACCATGGCCGAAACCCCGCTTGACCTCACGCTGGACGCCGCCGCGCTCACCGCGCGGCTCGTCGACCTCCCCTCCGAGAGCGGCACCGAGAAGCCGCTCGCGGACGCGATCGAGACGGCCCTCGCCGCCCTGCCGCACCTCGCGGTGGACCGGCACGGCAACAACGTGGTCGCCCGCACCCGCCTCGGCCGCGCCGAACGCGTGATCCTCGCGGGCCACGTCGACACCGTCCCGATCGCGGACAACGTCCCCTCCCGGCTCGACGACGAGGGCGTGCTGTGGGGTTGCGGCACCTGCGACATGAAGTCGGGGGTCGCGGTGCAGTTGCGCATCGCGGCCACCGTGCCGGCCCCGAACCGCGACCTGACCTTCGTCTTCTACGACAACGAGGAGGTCGCCGCCGACCTGAACGGCCTCGGGCACGTCGCCGACGCCCACCCGGACTGGCTGCACGGAGACTTCGCGGTGCTGCTGGAACCCTCGGACGGCCAGGTGGAGGGCGGCTGCCAGGGCACCCTGCGGGTGCTGCTGCGGACGAGCGGCGAACGGGCCCACTCGGCACGTTCCTGGATGGGCGCCAACGCCATCCACGCGGCCGCCCCGATCCTCGCCCGGCTCGCGGCCTACCAACCCCGCAACCCGGTGATCGACGGCCTGGAGTACCGCGAGGGCCTGAACGCGGTCGGCATCTCCGGCGGAGTGGCGGGCAACGTCGTCCCGGACGCGTGCACGGTGACCGTCAACTTCCGCTACGCGCCCGACCGCACCGCCGAGGAGGCCCTGGCGCACGTGCGGGAGGTCTTCTCGGACTGCGGGGTGACCGAGTTCGTGGTCGACGACCACAGCGGTGCCGCGCTGCCCGGCCTGTCGCATCCCGCGGCGGCCGCCTTCATCGAGGCGGTGGGCGGCACCCCGCAGCCCAAGTACGGCTGGACGGACGTCTCCCGCTTCTCCGCCCTCGGCGTCCCGGCCGTCAACTACGGCCCCGGCAACCCGCACCTCGCGCACCGGCGGGACGAACGCGTCGAGACCGCGAAGATCCTCGCGGCGGAGGAGCGGCTGCGGGCCTGGCTGACCGCCTGAACCGCCCGGGACACCGGCCCGGTCCGGCCCCCCTCGCGCCGGTCGGCCCGGCCCCTGCCGGTCGGCCCGGTCACCGTCTGCCGACCGGCCCCGGCGTCCCGCCCGTCTACCGGCCCCGGCGTCCCGCCCGTCTACCGGCCCCGGCGTCCCGCCCGTCTACCGGCCCGGCGTCCCGCCCGTCTACCGGCCCGGCGTCCCGCCCGTCTACCGGCCCGGCGTCCCGCCCGTCTACCGGCCCGGCGTCCCGCCCGTCTACCGGCCCGGCGTCCCGCCCGTCCACCGGCCCGGCGTCCCGTCCGGGTCGGCGGACGGGGCGCCGGTTGTCCCGCCCGCCGACCGCCCGCGCGTCCCGCCGGGTGCCGGTGCCCGCGGCCGCAGGCGCCCGGCGTGCCGGTGCCGCGGGCGCCGGTGCGCCGGGCCGGCACCCGGTTCGACGCAAGGGGCTTCGAGGAGGGACACGCCCGCGTCCTCCCTCCGTAACCCTCGTGGATCTACGCTGAGGTGCCAGCAGCGTCGGACGGAGGGAGCGCACATGGCCACCGGCAACCCCGAGGGCAAGCACCGGCCACCCGAGGAGCAGCGCCTCGGCCCGGTCCTGCGGCGGCGCGGTCAGGTGACGGCGAGCACCACCGACCAGCGCCTGCTCGACGCGGGAGGGCCCACGGACTGGGTGCACACCGACCCCTGGCGGGTCCTGCGCATCCAGTCGGAGTTCATCGAGGGATTCGGCACGCTGGCCGAACTCCCCGCCGCGATCAGCGTCTTCGGCTCGGCACGGACACCGGCCGACTCGCCCGAGTACGAGGCGGGCGTCCGCCTCGGCCGGGGCCTGGTGGACGCCGGGTTCGCCGTGATCACCGGTGGCGGGCCCGGCGCCATGGAGGCGGCCAACAGGGGGGCCTGCGAGGCGGGCGGCACCTCCGTCGGACTCGGCATCGAGCTGCCGTACGAGCAGGGACTCAACCCCTACGTCGACATCGGGCTGAACTTCCGCTACTTCTTCGTGCGGAAGATGATGTTCGTCAAGTACGCGCAGGGCTTCGTGGTGCTGCCCGGCGGCCTCGGCACCCTCGACGAGCTGTTCGAGGCCCTGACCCTGGTCCAGACCCGCAAGGTCACCCGCTTCCCCATCGTCCTGTTCGGCAGCGCCTACTGGGGCGGACTGGTCGACTGGATCCGCGGCACGCTGGTGGCCCAGGGCAAGGCCACCGAGAAGGACCTGCTGCTCTTCCACGTCACGGACGACGTGGAAGAGGCGGTCGCCCTGGTGTCGAAGGAGGCCGGCCGCTGAGCGGTGCGGGCGGAGCCGACCGGGGCGCGGCCGCCCCGGGGCGTCGCGGCGAGGGGCGCGGGGCCACCGCGGGCGGCGCCGGTGGCGCGCCCGCGCCGGGGCGCCCCCTCAACCGGACGCGTCGGTCACGCCAGACCCCGCCGGGCCACGGCCGGCGGGCGGTGCCCCGCGATCGACGCCACCATGTCCAGCACCTGCCGCGTCTCGGCCACCTCGTGCACCCGGTACACCTGCGCCCCGAGCCAGGCGGACACCGCGGTCGTCGCCAGCGTGCCCAGCAGCCGTTCCTTCACCGGTTTGTCCAGCGTCTCACCGACGAAGTCCTTGTTGGACAGCGACACCAGCACCGGCCAGCCGGTCGCGGCCATCTCGTCCAGCCGCCGGGTCGCCTCCAGGCTGTGCCGGGTGTTCTTGCCGAAGTCGTGCCCCGGGTCGATCAGCACCGACTCCCTCGGCACGCCCAGCTCCACCGCCCGCTCGGCCAGCGAGACCGTCACCCGCAGGATGTCGGCCACCACGTCCTCGTACTCCACCCGGTGCGGCCGGGTGCGCGGCTCGGCGCCGCCCGCGTGGGTGCACACCAGCCCGGCCCCGTGGCGCGCCGCGACCTCCGCGAGCCGGGGGTCGACCCCGCCCCAGGCGTCGTTCAGCAGATCGGCGCCCGCCTCGCAGACCGCCTCCCCGACCTCGGCCCGCCAGGTGTCCACGCTGATCACGACGTCCGGGAAGCGCCGCCGCACCTCGGCGACGAACCCGACCGTCCGCCGCGCCTCCTCCTCGGCCGTGACCTCCTCGCCCGGACCGGCCTTGACCCCGCCGACGTCGATGATCGCGGCCCCCTCGGCCACCGCCTGCTCGACGCGTGCCAGCGCCGGCTCGTCGCGGAAGGTGGCGCCCCGGTCGTAGAAGGAGTCGGGGGTGCGGTTCACGATCGCCATGACCACCGGCTCGTGCGCGCCGAATTCACGCCTGCCCAGCCTGAGCATCCCCTGTGACCTCTTCCGGTATGTCGCGGTCTTCGACTGCCTGCGACCCTAACCGCCAGCCTCGCATGGCACGATCGGACCCTGACAGCAGACTCGGCCCCCGGCCCGCGCCCGGACGCCGAGCACACCGAAACCTGGGGAAGCAGCGATGGTTATGTTCTTGTTCCTGGTCGTCGCGCTCGCCGTCGTGGTCGCCGCGGTGACGCTCGCCGTGGTCGGCGGCGGCGAGGGCACCGGCCCGCTGCCCGAGGCCGCCCCCGAGCGGCTGTACGACCCGCTGCCCCCGGACCGGCCCGTGGACCGCGGCGACATCGACGGCCTCCGCTTCCCGCTGGCCGTCCGCGGCTACCGGATGGACGACGTCGACGTGGCCCTCGACCGCCTCGCCGCCGAACTCGACGAGCGCGAGGCCCGCATCGCCGACCTGGAGTCGGCCCTCGCCGGCGCGCGGGCCGCCGCGCACGGCCCGCAGGACACCGGCGGGGACGAGGCGCAGGAGGGCGGACAGTGAACGCCGGCACGGCACTGGCCGGCCCGGACGGCGCGCCGCGCTGCCCGTGGGCGCTGTCCGCCCCGGACTACACGGCCTACCACGACGAGGAGTGGGGCCGCCCCGTCCACGGCGACCAGGCGCTCTTCGAACGGCTCAGCCTGGAGGCCTTCCAGTCCGGCCTCTCCTGGATCACCATCCTGCGCCGCCGCCCCGGCTTCCGCGCCGCCTTCGCCGACTTCGACATCGGCAGGGTCGCCGCCTTCACCGACGACGACCGGAGCCGGCTCCTCGCCGACCCGGGCATCATCCGCAACCGGGCCAAGGTCGACGCCACCCTCGCCAACGCGCGGGTGCTGTCCGGCTGGGCGCCCGGCGAACTCGACGAGCTGATCTGGTCCCACGCCCCGGAACCCGCCGGCCGCCCCGCCCCGCGCGCCCTGTCCGACGTCCCCGCGGTGACCCCGGAGTCGACGACCCTGGCCAAGGCCCTGAAGAAGCGCGGTCTGCGCTTCGTCGGGCCGACGACGGCGTACGCGCTGATGCAGGCCTGCGGTCTGGTCGACGACCACCTCGACACCTGCGTCGCGCGCCGCCGGCCCTGACGGCCGCCGCGTCAGCGGCCCAGGTACTTCGGCTTCTCCTTGTCGACGAAGGCCTGTACGGCGATCGCGTGGTCCTCGGAGGAGCCCGCCCGGGTCTGCAGCTCGTCCTCCTTCTCCAGCGTCTGCGCCAGGGAGTGCGACAGGCCGTAAGCCACCGACTCCTTGAGCGCCGCGTAGGCCACCGTCGGCCCCTGGGCCAGCCGGCGGGCCGTCTTCTCGGCCTCGGCGCGCAGCTCCGACGCCGGGACCAGCCGGTTGGCGATGCCCAGCTCGTGCGCCTCCCGGGCGCTGATGTTGCGCGGGAACAGCAGCAGGTCGGTGGCGCGTCCGGGGCCCACGACCCGGGGCAGCGTCCAGGAGATGCCGGAGTCGGCGGTCAACGCGACCCCGGCGAACGACGTGTTGAACGCGGCCGTGTCCGCGACGATCCGGTAGTCCGCCGCCAGCGCGAACCCGAAGCCCGCGCCCGCCGCCACCCCGTTGACCGCCGCGACCACCGGCTTGGCCGCCTCGGCCAGCGCACGCACGATCGGGTTGTAGTGCTCCTTGACGGTGCTCATGGTCTGCCCCGAGCCGGACTCCCGGTCGGCGGCCAGCAGGCCGATGTGCTCCTTGAGGTCCTGCCCCACGCAGAACGCCCGGTCGCCGGCGGCGGTCAGCAGCACGGCCCGCACCGCGGGGTCGTGCTCGGCGGCCCGCACCGCGTCCCGGAGGGCCACCTTGGCCGCGACGTTCAGCGCGTTCATCGCCTCGGGGCGGTTGAGCGTGATGGTCGCGAGCCCGTCCTGCACCTCGTAGAGCACGCTGTCGGCCATGGTGGGTCCCTCCGCTGTCGGGCCATCGGCGTACCGGCCGGTACGCCTGGGGTACGAAGGACAGCATGACGGAGATCGCGGACGGTGACCCTGGGCGGACGTGTGACCTGCGTCAAACGGAAGGCGGCGGATTTCGGACGCCGGGCGTCCGCGAGGTGGCGCAGTATCGCAGCCACCTCCCCGAATTGAGTGGTTTTGCTCGCGCGCGTTGCCCAAGCGATGCCGACCGATGTTGGTCATCGGGTCCGGAGATGCGGGATAATGGCCGGGAAGCAATGTGTTCGATGCCGGTGACGCGTGTCCTGGGTTTCGGAACCCGGACCGCGCGTGCCCTCCCAGGGGCCGTCGGCTGTGGCGATGAGCTGGTTTCAGGAAGGGGAACGAGCATGGCGGCCATGAAGCCGCGGACGGGTGACGGCCCGCTCGAGGTGACCAAGGAGGGGCGGGGCATCGTCATGCGCGTTCCGCTCGAAGGCGGCGGTCGGCTCGTCGTCGAGCTGACCCCTGATGAAGCCGACGCTCTCGGCGACGCCCTCAAGAAGGTCGTCGGCTGACGCGGAAGCGACCATACCTTTTCGGCCGCCCCGGCACCGCACCCGGTGCCGGGGCGGCCGTACGTCTGCCGGGCGGCCGCGGAAGCGGGGAGCCGCCCAGGGCCAGGTCCTCCGCCGAGTCCCGGGGAAGCACCGAATCCCCCGGAGGAGGGGCAGCGGCGTCGCCGGTCGTCGCCGCCGCACCGAGCCACCGCTCGGCGCTCAGCGCTTGACGGCGCACAGCAGCCCGTCGCCGACGGGCAGCAGGGAAGGCACCACGTCCTGGCTCTCACGCACGGCCCGCAGCAGCTCCCGGATCCTTATGACCTCCGTGGGCTGCGGCCCGGAGTCGACGGTGCGGCCGGCGGCGAAGACGCCCTCGAAGACCACCAGGCCGCCCGGACGCAGCAGACGCAACGATTCAGCGAGGTAGTCCAGGAGCTCCAGCCGGTCCCCGTCGCAGAAGACGATGTCGTACCCGGAGTCCGCCAGCCGGGGCAGCACCTCCAGGGCACGGCCGGGTATGAAACGGGACCGGTTGGCGGCGAAGCCGGCGGCGCGGAACGCCTCCCGGGCGAACTGCTGGTGCTCCGGCTCGGGGTCGACCGTGGTCAGCACCCCGTCCGACCGCATGCCGTGCAGCAGATGAATACCGGAGACACCGGTCCCGGTGCCGATCTCCGCCACCGCCTTCGCGTCCACGGTGGCGGCGAGCAGGCCCAGCGCGGCGCCGGTGGCGGGCGACACCGAGCGCAGCCCTGCCGCGCGGGCCCGGTCGCGGGCCCAGCGCAGCGCGTCGCCCTCGGCGACATAGGCGTCGGCGAACGCCCAGCTCGTCTGCCGGTTGCCGGTAATGGCCCTCTCCCGTCCCCATGGTTGCCTCGGCGTGACTGTATCCGTTGGTGCCGGGAACCCGCAGATGGGACCGCGCGTTAACAAGGAGTGGAAAGGACCGCGGGGGGCACGGTTGGATCACGACGAGGGACGGGACGCCGAGCAAGTGCTGACGCAGACGTATGAGCCGTGTCAGCCCAGATCAAATTCTCGTAAAACCGCTTATCCGGTCCTAACGGGCGAGGTGGCTATGGTAGGGGCTCCACTGGACACCACCAGAGCTGACAGGGGAGGTGCGGCTGCGCCCGAGCATCGGGGAGGAGTGCTGCGGCGCTTCCTCGGGTCGGCGGGCAGGCCGAGATCCGTGACCGACACCGCTGACCACAGCCACGCCGCCGGCTCCACCGCCGTGCGGACCCAGACCGCGACCTTCAGCGGCGACGCGGACGGCCAGGCGTGGACTCCGCCCACCTGGGAGGAGATCGTCAGCGCGCACAGCGGCCGGGTGTACCGGCTCGCCTACCGGCTCACCGGCAACCAGCACGACGCCGAGGACCTCACCCAGGAGGTCTTCGTCCGCGTCTTCCGCTCGCTGTCGACGTACACCCCGGGCACCTTCGAGGGGTGGCTGCACCGCATCACCACCAACCTCTTCCTGGACACGGTCCGCCGCAAGCAGCGCATCCGCTTCGACGCCCTCGGCGAGGACGCCGCGGAACGCCTCGCCAGCAAGGAGCCCACCCCGCAGCAGATCTTCAACGACGCCCACCTCGACGCGGACATCCAGCAGGCGCTGGACACCCTCGCGCCCGAGTTCCGGGCCGCCGTCGTGCTGTGCGACATCGAAGGACTGTCCTACGAGGAGATCGCCGCGACCCTCGGCGTGAAGCTCGGCACCGTCCGCTCCAGGATCCACCGCGGCCGTTCCCAGCTGCGCAAGGCCCTCTCACACCGTTCGCCCGAGGCGCGCGAGCGCCGCTCGCCGGCGGCCGTGGTGCCCGCGCTGGGAGGAGGGGGCGCGTCCGCGTGAGTGGATCACGTCCTGACCCCGCAGAGCAGCACCTGGGAGACCGACTCTCCGCCCTGGTGGACGGCGAACTCGGTCACGACACGCGTGAGCGCGTACTGGCGCACGTGGCCACCTGCCCGAAGTGCAAGGTCGAGGTGGACGCCCAGCGCCGCCTGAAGAACGCCTTCGCGGAGACCGCACCGCCGGCACCCTCCGAGAGTTTCCTGGCCCGCCTCCAGGGCCTGCCCGGGGGAGGCGGGACGGACGGCGGCGGCTCACCGCTGGACGGAGGAGCGGCCGGCGGTCACCCTGCGGGGCCCGGTGCCTTCGGGACGCGGCCCGGTGGCGCGCTCTTCGACCTCGGCCCGTCCCACTCCGGCCCGCCCGGCAGCATGCTGCCGGGCGGTGCCGCCGACCGGGGCTTCCGCATCCACGCCGTCGGCCGGAGCGAGCCGGAGCGGTCCGCCTCGCGCGGGCTCCGGTTCGCCTTCGCCGCCGCCGGTGCGGTGTCCCTGGCCGCGCTCGCACTGGGCGGACTGGCGCCCGGCGCGCCGATCGACATCGACGGGCGCGGCGGCAGCAACGTCACCCCGGCACGCCCCCAGGGAGCGGGCTCCGCGACGGCACCGGAGAGCCAGCGGCGACGCACTACCGGCCCGCTGTTCGCGCAGGGCGCCGGGCAGGGCGGCCTGCTCGGGCAGGCACCGGCGGCCTCCACGGCCGCGACCGCCCCGCTGGTCCCCGGCGTCCTGCCCCCGGCCGGCGAACCGGACGCCGGTGACAAGCTCACCGCGTCGGTGATGGCCGGGGCCGCCGCCGTCTCCCCGCTGATACGCCCCCTCGACGTGCACGCGCCGATCGCGCTGCCCGAATGGCATCCCGCCGCCTCCGGCACACCCACCCCGGGCCTGCTCGCCGCACCGCTGCCGGATGCCGCCGTTTCCCCCGGTGCCTCCAGCGCCCACTGACCGGCCGCTGCGCGGCCGCCCGAACGCCTGGTTGAATCCGGGGTGGACCGCGCCCGCATTCAGCCGGGCGCCCAGTGGACGATCCACGGCGGAGTCCGAGCGACACCGGCCGCGGCCGGCTGTGGGGAGAGCATGAACGAGGGGAAGCCCGCACGGGACTCATCGGCGGGGCCGCAGGGCACCGATCCGGCGGCGGCCGGGGCCGCCCGGGACGCCCGTACGCCCGGCGCCCCCGCCGACCCGGAGCCGGAGACCCCCGTCCTGCCCGGCCCGTCGGACGGCGGCGACTTCGAGCTGCGCCCCGCCGGCGCTCCCGGTCACCGCGCCGCGTCCGAGGCTCCTCCCGAGCCCCTCCCGGCCGCCGACGCCGCGGCCCCCGCCCCGGCCGTAGGAGCCACGGCGCGTCCGGCCGCGCCGGGAGCGCCCGCCACGGATGCCACACCGGCCCTGGACGCCATTCCCGCCACGCGCGCTGCTACCGCCACGGGAGCCACGGACGGGGGAGTAGCCGGGGTGGCCGGGGAGGGCGACCGCGGCCGAAACAGCCGCCAGGACGGCGAGGACGGCCGGGACGGCCGGGACGGCTGGGACGGTGAGGACGGCCGGGATTTCCGGGACCTGGATGTGCAGGGGCGCCGGCCTGCCGGGACCGACGCAGGTGGGTCCTGCGGACCGGCACCCGCGCCCTCGGACGGGTGCGTGCCCGGCTCACCCCCGGTGCCGCCGCCGTCGCAGGAGCCCGCCGCCCCGCCGGCGCCCC
Source organism: Streptomyces sp. MS06 (assembly GCF_047200655.1). Lineage (NCBI taxonomy): Bacteria > Bacillati > Actinomycetota > Actinomycetes > Kitasatosporales > Streptomycetaceae > Streptomyces > Streptomyces sp. MS06. The sequence continues at coordinate 25,901 of NZ_JBJZOJ010000041.1, read as the reverse complement.
TGCACGACCCCGACCCGTACAGCACCCCGCCCTACGGCGAGCCGGGTCCGTGGGCGCCTGCCCCGCCCGTGCAGCACCCGGCGGCCACCCCACCGCACGGCACCCCGCTTCCGCCTCCCGCCCCCGCACCCGCGGAGCCCCGGCCCGGCACGGCGCAACCCGGCTCGGCGCACCCTGCCCCCGAGGCGCCCCGGCCCCCGGTCGGCGGCGGGACTCCGCTCGCGCCGCACACCACCGGTCCCGCCCCGGTCTCGTCAGCCGCCCCGGTCTCGTCAGCCGCCCCGGTCCCGGCCCCGCCCCCGGGCCCCCTCCAGGGGACGCCCGCCACCGACGCCCCCGCCGACCCCTGGCGACGCTACGACCCGTGGGCGGCCGCCCGGACAGCCGCCCGACCCCTTGCGGGGACCGGGCCGCTGCACCAGAACGGCGCCGCCGTGCCGAGCGAGCGACGGCGGCGCGCCCGTGGCCGACGCACGCTCCTCGGCGCGGCCCTCGCGCTCGCGCTGCTGTCCGGCGGCGTCGGCGGTGCCGTGGGGGCGTACCTGGAGCGCAACGGCGGCCCCGGCACCGTGGAACTGCCGCAGGCCGGGCCGGAGCCCACCGAACGGCCGGCCGACAGCGTGGCCGGGATCGCGGCCCGCGCACTGCCCGGCGTAGTCACCCTGCACGTCACCGGCAGCGAGGAGTCCGGCACCGGTACCGGGTTCGTGCTCGACACCCGGGGCCACATCCTGACCAACGACCACGTGGTCGAACCCGCGGGCAGTGACGGCCGGATAACCGTCGTCCTCGACGGCGGCCGGACCGCGACGGCGGAGGTGGTGGGCCGCGACAGCGGCTACGACCTCGCAGTCGTCCGGGTCAGCGGGGTGAAAGGGCTCCGGCCGCTGCCCCTCGGCAACTCCGACAACGTCCGGGTCGGCGATCCGGTCGTGGCCATCGGCGCCCCCTTCGACCTGGAGGGCACCGTCACCTCCGGGATCATCAGCGCCAAGGAGCGGCCCGTCACCGCGGGCGGTGGACCGGGAGACGGCAGCGACGTGTCGTACGTGGACGCCCTGCAGACCGACGCGGCCATCAACCCCGGCAACTCCGGCGGCCCGCTCCTCGACTCCCGGGCCCGGGTGATCGGCATCAACTCCGCCATCCGTTCCGCCGACGCCGACCCGCAGGACGGCCGGGCCGGCTCCATCGGCCTGGGCTTCGCCATCCCGATCAACCAGGGCAAGAGGGTCGCGGAGGAACTCATCAACACCGGCAGGGCCACCCATCCGGTCATCGGCATCACCCTCGACATGCAGTACACCGGCGACGGAGCCCGCGTCGGCACCCGCGCCGACGACGGAGGTCCCGCCGTCACCGCGGGCGGCCCGGGCGATCGGGCCGGCATCGAGGCAGGCGACGTCATCACGGCCGTCGACGGCCGGCCCGTCCACTCGGGTGAGGAACTGATCGTCAGGACCCGCGCCCACCGCCCGGGCGACCGGCTGGAACTGACCGTCCGGCGGGACGGCCGGGAACGCGGGATCTCGCTGGTGCTCGGCTCCGCCGGCGGCAGCTGACGGTGCCGGGGAAGGGAGTGCCACGGGAAGGGAGTGTCACGGGCGGGCGCCGACCCGCAGCCGCCGCCGTACCCGCGGCGATCCGGCCCGCCGGGCGGAGACCCGGTCGTTTTCGTCCGTCCGGAAACCTCGGGACCGTACCGGCCGGAGGCGCACGACAGGTACCGTGGAACGGGCCCGAGGACTCGCAAGGAGCTACAGGTGTTCAATGACATAGGACCACTCGAGCTGGTCACGCTCGTCGTCCTCGCCGTGCTCGTCTTCGGTCCGGACAAGCTTCCCAAGGTCATCCAGGACGTCACTCGTACGATCCGGAAGATCCGCGAGTTCTCGGAGAGCGCCAAGCAGGACATCCGCCAGGAGCTCGGCCCGGAGTTCAAGGACTTCGAGTTCGAGGACCTCAACCCCAAGAAGTTCGTCCGCAAGCACCTGGACGACGACGACCTGGGGCTGAAGGAGATCCGCACCACCTTCGACCTGAAGAAGGAGGTGGCCGAGGTCACGGACGCGGTCAACGGCAGCGGTTCCGGAGCCGCCTCCTCCGCGTCGTCCTCCTCCGGATCCTCCGGCGGCTCGAAGCCCGGGCGTGTCGATATGACGAAGAACGCGGAGACACCGGGTCAGGATGTGCGCCCCCCGTTCGACGCGGACGCCACCTGAGCCCGGTGCCGGGGTCGTCCCCGCCGGTCACGACGTTGCCGGCGGGGCGCACACCCGCCGGAAGGCGTGACACTTCTCATACTCCGTCGGCGCGCCGCGCAGCCTGAACCGGCCGCCCCGACGACCCACGCACCGGTCGGTTTCGCTGCTGCCAGGAGCAAGGTGGCTATGCTGCCGAGTTGTTGTGCGGATCGGACGAGTACGCCCGAAGGGGGGCGGGCCGGGACGGTCTGCCGAGAGCGAGGAGGCGTCCGGGCAGATGGAGACGAGGAGTCGGGCAGCCGCGCAGGCGTCGGCCGCGGAGGGCGGACCACAGGTCCCCTCCGTCCGGCGGACGGTCGACGGCTACCTGAGCGCGCCCTTCCCGTGGTACGGCCTTGACGAGGCGTTCACGGGCCGGCGCTGGCTGATGCAGGTCGGGACGGCGGCCGACGGGACCGTCGAGCACGGTTCGATCGGACACGGGGACGAACCTTCCGTACGCAACGAGGCCACGGCGGAGGACCGGGAGCGGTTCGCGGTCGTGGTGACCGTCGCCGCCAACCCCTCACGCCGCAGCGCCGACGGCACCGGCCTGCTGGAGGCCACCTCGGTGTCCTCGGCGGCCTGGCTGGCCGGGGTGGGGCTGCTGTCCTTCACCTGGCCCGGCCAGATGGACCACAGCCTGCGCGACGACTGGCTGGAGCAGCAGACGGAGACCGCGTGGGCGCTGGCCGACGACCTCTCCGGCCCGGCCTGGTCGACGCTGTCCCTGCCGGTGGACGGGGTGCCCACGCCGTTCCACTACCGGGAATCCGAATTCGGGTGGGTGCTCGCAGGCCCGACGCAGCAGGGCGTGCACGTGGGCGCGTACGGCAGGGGCATGAGCGCCTACGGCCTCGGCTTCTCGATCGTCAAGGACGTCGCGGCGTACGAGTGACGTGCTCGGCGAGGGGGCATCGCCACGGGACGCCGCCCTCTGCCACCGGAAGCCGGGAAGAACCGGGCGCGGGGAGGATCCGGGCGCGGCGAAGAACCCGGCGCCGTGTGGAAACGGGCGCCAGGCGTGACACCGAGCCCGCCGCACCTACCGGCAGCCCCTGGGTTCACCGGCCGGCCCCCGGAACACCGGGCCCACCGGCGGACCCGGGCCGACGGGTGCGCCGACGACTGGGAAGGCGCGATCCCGGAATGTGAACGGGTGGGCCGCCCGTGGCCCCGGACCGCCGCGCCCGTGATGCGCATCTGACAGACGCCGACGGCTCCGCCGCTGGTCAGAAGGTTGACCAATGGCGGAGCCGCAGACCGCGGGCGTGCGGATTCAGAACTTGTTCTTCGGCGTGATCCCCAGCGACAGCCCGGACAGGCCGCGCTGCCGTCCGCCCAGCTTCCCGGCGATCGCCCGCAGCGACGCGCCGGCCGGGGAGTCCGGGTCGGTCAGGACGACCGGCCTGCCGTCGTCGCCCCCCTCGCGCAGGCGGACGTCGATCGGGATGTCACCGAGGACGGGCACGGTCGTGCCGGTCGTGCGGCTCAGGCCGTCGGCGACCCGCTGACCGCCGCCGGTGCCGAACACGTCGACCATCTCGCCGCAGTGCGGGCACGGCAGTCCGGACATGTTCTCGACCACGCCGACGATCTTCTGGTGAGTCTGGACCGCGATGGAACCGGCCCGCTCGGCGACCTCCGCGGCCGCCTGCTGGGGCGTCGTCACGACGAGGATCTCCGCGTTCGGGATGAGCTGGGCCACCGAGATGGCGATGTCCCCGGTGCCGGGCGGCAGGTCGAGCAGCAGCACGTCCAGGTCGCCCCAGTACACGTCGGCCAGGAACTGCTGGAGCGCGCGGTGCAGCATCGGGCCGCGCCAGACCACCGGGGCGTTGCCCGGGGTGAACATGCCGATGGAGATCACCTTCACGCCGTTCGCCGACGGCGGCATGATCATGTTCTCCACCTGGGTGGGCCGGCCCTCCGCGCCCAGCATGCGCGGCACGCTGTGGCCGTAGATGTCGGCGTCCACGACACCGACCTTGAGCCCGTCGGCCGCCATGGCCGCCGCCAGGTTCACCGTCACCGACGACTTCCCGACGCCGCCCTTGCCGGAGGCGACCGCGTACACCCGGGTCAGGCTGCCCGGCTTGGCGAACGGCACCTCGCGCTCGGTCTGGCCGCCGCGCAGGGCGTTCGCCAGCTCCTTGCGCTGTTCGTCGCTCATCACGTCCAGCGACACGTCGACACGGGTGACGCCCTCGACCCGGGAGACCGCCTCGGTCACCCGCTGGGTGATCGTCTCGCGCATGGGGCAGCCGGAGACCGTCAGGTACACGGTGACCGCGACCGCTCCGTCCGCACCGATCTCCACCGATTTGACCATCCCCAGCTCGGTGATGGGCCGGTTGATCTCGGGGTCGTTCACCGTCGCCAGTGCCTCGCGCACCGCGTCTTCCGTAGCCATAGAGACGATGGTACGGCGCGGTAGCCGTGGCCCGGGAAGCCCGTCAGAGGTCGTCTGCGTCACGTCCCGGAGGCCGTTCTGCCGGAACTGCCGGGACTGCCGGGACTGCGTCCCGCTCGCGGTGGCCGTCCTGCCGCACCTCCAGCTCCCTCATCAGATCCTCCAGCTCGGAGCGGATCCAGTCCCGGGTGGCGACCTCGCCGAGGCCGATGCGCAGAGCGGCGATCTCACGGGTCAGGTACTCGGTGTCGGCGATGGACCGCTCGTTCTGCGCGCGGTCCTGCTCCAGGTTGACCCGGTCGCGGTCGTCCTGCCGGTTCTGCGCCAGCAGGATCAGCGGGGCCGCGTAGGAGGCCTGGAGCGACAGCACCAGGGTCAGGAAGATGAACGGGTACTCGTCGAAGCGCCACGGCCGCGGCAGGAAGATGTTCCAGGCGATCCAGACGATGATCACCACGGTCATCCAGACCAGGAACCGCCCGGTTCCGATGAAGCGGGCGATGCGCTCCGACAGCCGGCCGAAGGCCTCCGGATCCCACTCCGGCAGCAGCCGCCGGCGGGGCGGGAGCGGCTGGTCCAGCCGGGTGCGCGGGCGGCTGGAGGCCGTGGCCCCGGCCGGCAGGCGGTCGCGGATGATCTCCCGCTCAGGTGCCATGCGCGGTCGCCTCCTCACCCAGGTCGAACTCGGCCTCGCGCCAGTCCTCGGGCAGCATGTGGTCCAGGACGTCGTCCACGGTGACCGCGCCGAGCAGCGAGCCGGACTCGTCCACGACGGGCGCGGACACCATGTCGTAGGTCGCGAAGAACCCTGCGACCACGGGCAGCGGCGCGTCCGGGGCGAGCGGTTGGAGGTCCTGGTCCAGCAGCGAGCTGACCAGGGTGTACGGGGGGTCGCGCAGCAGCCGCTGGAAGTGGACGGTGCCCAGGTACTTGCCGGTGGGAGTCTCGTCCGGCGGCCGGCACACGTACACCTGGGCGGCCAGCGCGGGCGACAGGTCGGCGTTGCGCACGCGGGCCAGGGCGTCGGCGACGGTGGAGTCGGGGCGCAGCACGATCGGCTCGGTCGTCATCAGGCCGCCCGCGGTGTGCTCCTCGTACGCCATGAGCCGTCGCATGTCGGCCGCGTCGGACGGTTTCATCAGGCTCAGCAGCCGCTCCTTGTCCGCCTCGGGCAGTTCGCCGAGCAGGTCGGCGGCGTCGTCCGGGTCCATGGCCTCCAGGACGTCGGCGGCCCGCTCCTCGGCCAGCTTGCCGAGGATCTCGATCTGGTCGTCCTCGGGCAGCTCCTCCAGTACGTCGGCCAGCCGGTCGTCGTCCAGGGCGGCGGCGACCTCGGCGCGGCGTTTGGCGGACAGGTGGTGCAGCACGTTGGCGAGGTCCGCGGGGCGCAGCTGCTCGAAGGTGGCGAGCAGGTTCTCCGCGCCCTGCCCGTGCTCCTCCAGGGAGAACCCGCTGACGTCGGACCACTCGACGGTCAGCGTCTCCCCCTTGCCGCGGCGGAAGGCGCCGCCCTTCCGGCCCCGGCGTACGAACACCCGGTCGATCTCCCACTCCCGGCGGGCGGGCAGCTGCTGCACCGACAGGTCCAGGACCGTGACCTCCTCGCCGGTCTCCTCCAGGGTGACCCGCCGGTCGAGGAGCTCGCCGAAGACCAGGCGCTCGGTGGGGCGTTGCTCGAAGCGGCGGACGTTGAGCACCCCGGTGGTGATCACCTGGCCGGACTGCACGCCGGTGACCCGGGTCATGGGCAGGAAGATGCGGCGCCGCGTGGACAGCTCGACGACCAGGCCGAGCAGCCGCGGCGGTCGCCGTCCCACACGGAGCATGACGACCAGATCGCGGACCCGGCCCACCTGGTCGCCGTTCGGATCGAACACGGCGACGCCGGAGAGGTGCGAGACGAAGATCCGGGGGGCGCCCGCTGCCATGCCGGTGCTTCCCTTTCCTGTGACGTGGGTCCTGGATGCGTTCCTTTTCCGAATTGCCCTCGGCGGGCCGATCAGTCGGGCTTCAGGCTAGCCCGTCCGGATCGGGTGCGCTCCGGGGGAGGGTCCGGACGATCCGGCTCCGGATGGCCCCGGGGGTCCCGGTACGCTGCCGTACGCTGCTGTGGCCCCCACGAGAAAGGCAGCCCCGCCTGTGATTCCGACCTCTCCGGGACGTGTGCGCCGGGCCGCGCTGGCGAGCGTGTGGTGCGCGCTGGCCGTGGTGGGAGCGGTCGGGTGCGGCGGGGACCCGGACGCGGGCACCAACGGGGTCGGCAGGCTCCCCGCCGAGCAGATCCAGAGCCGCGCCCGGCAGGCCGCCGCCGGTGTCGACGCGGTGCGGCTGGCGGGGACCGTGGTGGCCGGCGGGCACACCTACAAGCTGGACATGCGCTTGAAGTCCGAGGCCGGCAGCGGGTCGGTCACCGCGGACGGAGCGTCCTTCCAACTCCTGCGGGTCGGCGAGCAGCTCTATCTGAAGGCCGGGGCGGACTTCTGGTCCCGGGCGGACGGCAAGGGCGGCGACGGCGGTTCCGCGGACTCCGCGATCGGGGAGAAGCTGGACGGCAAGTACGTCAAGGTGCCCCGGAAGGACCCGGCCTACCAGCGCTTCAGCGGGTTCACCAGGAAGGAAGTGCTGCTGGACGGCCTGCTGACGCTGCACGGCCCCCTGTCCGCCGACGGCCATCACGAGCAGCACGGCGTCCGCGTCATCCGCATCACCGGTGACCACGGTTCCGGCGGCACCCTCGACGTCTCCCTGGAGGGCAAGCCGTATCCGCTCCGCCTGGTCCGCGCCGGGGGAGCGGGCACCCTGGCCTTCTCCGACTGGGGCAAGGACTTCCGGGTCGAGGAACCGGCTTCGGGTGACACCGTGGACTACGGCAAGCAACTGCCGACGTCCTGACCGCTCGGCGGATCACGGCGCCGGTGCGCTGTCCGGTGTGCCGGCCCACTCTCCGTGCGTGCCTGGGTCCCGGGCGACTCCGTGGCCGGTCCGCCGGGTGCCGGGCGCCCGGATCCGCGTGCGCGCGCCCGGGGCCGCGCGGCCGCAGGGCGGCCCGGCCGGCTGGGGCCGGCCTCAGCGGCCTCAGCGGCCCCGGCGGCGCCGGCGGCCTCAGCGGCCCCGGCGGCCCCGGCGGCGCCTGCGGAACAGCAGCCGCGGCAGCCCCGCCGGGACCGGCTCCCGTGTCGTCGCCGGGCTCGGCAGCGGCTCCTCGGCCAGTGAGCCCTCGGGCGGCGGCAGCGTCCCGCCCGTCTGCTCCAGGCGCAGTACCCGGCACTCGCGGGCCCAGCGGCCCGGCATCGCCTCGCCGTCGGGCGCGTTCAGCCGCTTGCCCTTCAGCTCCGCCACCGCGGCCTGCCACTGCTCCGACTCCGGCGCCAGTTCCACGACCCGCGCCGTCCAGCCGACCAGCCGGCCGCCCTTGTCCTTGCTGCGGGCCGTCACCTCGGCCGAACCGCCGTCGACCAGTTCGGGCAGCGGCTGCTCGCCGGGGCCGTCACCGATCAGGCAGACCGCGCCCTCGTGCCACACGTGCCACAGCGCACGTGGGGCGGGCGCGCCGACGCCCCGGACCCACAGCAGGCCGGACTTCTTCGCGGCCTCCTCGACGAGGGCCCGGTCGAGCAGCTCAGGTGTCATGCGCCCAGCCTAGCGATGCGGTCCCGGGCCGGGGTCACAGCCAGCCGTTGCGCTTCAGCGTCCGGTGGATGCCGAGGCAGATGGCGCCCGTGACCAGCATGATGACCGGGTATCCGTACCGCCAGTGCGTCTCGGGCATGTGGTCGAAGTTCATGCCGTACACCCCGCACACCATCGTCGGTACGGCGATGATCGCCGCCCAGGACGTGATCTTCCGCATGTCCTCGTTCTGTGCGACGGAGGCCTGTGCGAGGTTCGCCTGCAGGATCGAGTTGAGCAGTTCGTCGAAACCGACCACCTGCTCCTGGACGCGCGCCACGTGGTCGGCGACGTCCCGGAAGTACTTCTGGATGTCGGGGTCGACCAGCCGCATCGGCCGCTCGCTGAGCAGCTGCATCGGCCGCAGCAGCGGCGCCACCGCCCGCTTGAACTCCAGGATCTCCCGCTTGAGTTGGTAGATCCGGCCGGCGTCGGTACCGCGCGGGGTGCCCTTGCGGCCCGGTGAGAACACATCGGTCTCCACCGCGTCGATGTCGTCCTGGAGCGCGTCGGCGACCGCGATGTAGCCGTCCACCACGTGGTCGGCGATGGCGTGCAGCACCGCCGAGGGGCCCTTGGCGAGCAACTCGGGGTCGTCCTGCAGGCGGTGGCGCAGCGCCCGCAGTGAGCCCTGCCCGCCGTGCCGCACGGTGATGAAGAACTCCCCGCCGGTGAAGCACATCACCTCGCCGGTCTCCACCACCTCGCTGTTGGCGGTGAGTTCGTCGTGCTCGACGTAGTGCACGGTCTTGAAGACGGTGAACAGGGAGTCGTCGTAGCGCTCCAGCTTCGGGCGCTGGTGGGCCTGCACCGCGTCCTCCACGGCCAGCGGGTGCAGCCCGAACTCGCTTGCGATGCCCGCGAACTCGGCCTCCGTCGGCTCGTGCAGCCCGATCCACACGAAACCCCCGTCGCGGCGCACCTGGTGCATCGCCTCCTGCGGGGTGAGCGGTTCGGCGGTGGCGACGCGGGCGCCGTCGCGGTAGACGGCGCAGTCGACGACGGCCGAGGGCGTCACCGCGGTGCGCGGGGTGCCGTGGCCGGCGCCCGGCGCCGGACGGGTCCCGCTCTTGCGCAGCACCGGGCGGGCCGGGCGGACCGCTGCGCGCAGGTCGCGGATCATCGACATGGCAGGCTCCTTCGCATGGGGCAGCGATGGCCTTCCACGGCGGGTGGAACACCCCGGAATGAGGACGTCCGGACCTCGGATGTTTGGCACGTCCACAAAGCGGGGAGCACCGCACCGTCGCGGTGGCGAGTTTCGCTGCTGAGTCAGATCAGAGAGATCAGGCAGAACGAGACCACGGGCTCTTCCGAGTGAAGGCGCGCAGGGGAGGCGGCAGCCAGCCAGAGCAGCAACTGCATCAGCAGCCGGAAGAACCAGTGGTACTGCACGGTCGACTTCGATCCATGACAGCCCCACCTCCTCCGGCCGGTCCCTCGTAAGGGAGTTCCATCGGTGTCGGGGCGCGATGCGCGATGCGCTGCGAGCTGCCCCGACCGGCTAAGAGTATCAGCCACCCGACGTGTCAAGGCGCCGCTTTGCCCGCCGCTGACGAGTCCTATGCTCGCCCCATGGCTGATGTTCTTCCCCTGGTCGAGGCCCGGCTGCGCAGCGCGCTCGGCGAACCGGACGCCCGTGCCGCGGTCACCTTCCTCGGTACCGACCGCATCGAGGTGCTGAGGTTCCGCGAGGGGGACGTCGTCCGCTACGCCACTCTCGGCATGTCCGCGCAGCCGATGGCGGACCCCGCGGCACTGCTCGCCGACCCGGTGCTGGGCCCGCGCGCGGAGCTGGTGCTGTCGGTGCGCGCCGGGGTCGCCGACACCGACCAGGTGCTCCGCACGCTGGCCGTACTGGCCGCGTCCCCGCAGGTCGAGGGTGTGGTCCTGGCGCCCGGCGGCTCCCTCGACGTGGGCGGGCCGCTGTGGCCCGGCGCCCCGTTCACCTCGGTGCTGGTGGCCGAGCCGGGCGGACTGGTGGAGGACCTGGAGCTCGACGCACCCCTGGAGCCGGTGCGGTTCCTGCCGCTGCTGCCGATGACCCCGAACGAGGCCGCCTGGAAGCGGGTGCACGGTGCGGGGGCCCTGCACGAGCGCTGGCTGGAGAGCGGGACGGACCTGCGGGACCCGTCCCGCAGGTCCGTCCCGCTGGAGTGAGCCGCCCGCCGTCGCGGGTGACGGATCTCACCCGCACCGGCCCGGCAGGGAGGTGCGGGCGCGGCCCGGGCGCCGCTCAGTCGGCGAACACCGCGACGCCGTCCTGCACCGCGTGCTCCGGCCGCAGCTCTTCGGCCTCGCCGGTGAGGGCGGTGCGCCGGAGCAGTACCACCAGTGCGCCCGCGGCGGCGGTCGCCGCCGCCACCGCGAACGGCATGCGGACGTCGGTCCACTCCTCGATCTTCGGCGCCAGGTACGGGGCGGCCGCCGCGGCGAACCAGCGGACGAAGTTGTAGCCCGCGCTGGCCACCGGGCGCGGTGCGTCGGACACACCGAGCGCCAGCTCGGTGTAGACGGTGTTGTTCACCCCGATGAACGCGCCGGAGAGGATCGTGCAGACGACGGCCGTGGCGTGGTCGCCGTAGCCGAGGACGAGTACGTCCGCGGCGAGCAGCAGCAGCGAGCCGCCGAGCACCTTCAGCGAGCCGAACCGCTTCTGCAGGCGGGGTGCCACGATCACCGAGAACACCGCGAGCAGCACACCCCACGCGAAGAACACCCCGCCCGACCGGTACGGGGTCATGTCCAGCACGAACGGGGTGAACGCCAGCACGGTGAAGAACGTGTAGTTGTAGAAGAACGCGGAAGCCGCGGCCGAGGCGAGTCCCCCGTGGCCGAGTGCCCTGACCGGGTCCAGCAGCGAGGTCCGCCGGGCGGGCCGGGGCTGCTCCTCGAGGAACGCCGTGATGCACAGGAAGCCGACCGCCATCAGGAACGCGGTGCCGAAGAACGGGTAGCGCCAGTCGGCGTCACCGAGTACGGCGCCCAGCAGCGGCCCGCAGGCCATGCCCAGGCCGAGCGCGGACTCGTACAGCAGGATCGCCGCCGCGCTGCCGCCGGCCGCGGCTCCCACGATGACGGCGAGGGCGGTGGAGACGAACAGCGCGTTCCCCAGGCCCCAGCCGGCCCGGAAGCCGACGAGTTGGCCGACCGAGTCCGAGGTGCCGGACAGGCCGGCGAAGACCACCACGAGTGCGAGCCCCGCCAGCAGTGTCCGGCGACCGCCGATGCGGCTGGAGACGAAGCCGGTGAGCAGCATCGCGAACGCGGTGATCAGGAAGTAGGAGGTGAACAGCAGCGACACCTGGCTGGGCGTCGCGTTCAGCCCCTGGGCGATGGACGGCAGGATCGGGTCGACGAGCCCGATGCCCATGAAGGCGACGACGGATGCCCCGGCCGTCGCCCACACGGCCTTCGGCTGGCGCAGAATGCCGCCCGCTCCCGCGTCGAACGGGTCCATGGTTGCTCCAATCCCGGAAGAAGTGGTTGGTGTGTGCACACGTTAAGTTAGATTAGCTAATTAATGCAAGATACATCTGATTTCTTCGGTGGCTGGTTCCGGCCGGACGGGTGATCGTCCTTGACGTGACGCGGCGGGGGTAGGACCGTGGGGCTCTATGAGGGGCGAACCCAGTTGCCCGAAGTGCGGTGGCCGGGTCAGGGCTCCCGGCCTCTTCGCCGACACCTGGCAGTGCGACGTGCACGGCGCCGTGCATCCGCTGCAGCCCGTGATCCCGCCCAGCGTCGAGGCCCTCGCGGTGGTGGTGCACCGCACCCGGGTGCCGCTGTGGATGCCCTGGCCGCTCCCGGTCGGCTGGCTGTTCACCGGCGTGGCCTACGCCGGCGACGACCGCAGCGGCGGTCGCGCGACGGCCGTGGCGTGCACCGGCCCCGGCCCGCTCGGCGGCATGGGCGAGCTGATCCTGGTGGCCGAGGAGCTCGGCGTGGGCCTCGGCGCACGGTACGCCGGCATCGACGGGCCCGATCCGGGGCCTTCCATGAACGTCGAGAAGCCGCCGGAGGCCAAGGTCCTGGCGGCCGGCCGCCCCACCCCGCTGTGGGGTGTCCCCGGCGCCCCGCCGGACCGCGCGGTCTTCGCCGGTGAGGCGCTCGGGATGTGGCTCTGGGCGGTGGTCTGGCCGGAGCAGTCCGGACTGCTCATGTACGACGAACTGGTCCTCACCGACCTGCGCGACGCGGGGGCCGAGGTCGAGCTGGTGCCCTGCGGCGCGCTGTCGCCCCGGCTGCTCAAGCCCTAGCGGGCCCCGGCCGCGCCCCGTGGCCGCAGCCCGGGGCGCGGTGCCCGGATGCGGGCGGGGCCGGGCGCGGGTGAGGCCGGGCGCGGGACACGTCGCGGCGGCGACGGGGGCGGGTGGAGGGAGGAGCGCCCGGGTCGACGGGGCGGGCGCGGGGTAGGGAGTGCACCGCCGCTTCGGGTGTGACTCGGAGGGGTCGCAACGCCGGTTATCCTGGAGCGTCCGCTTCCGTCCGCCACCGCCTGGAGTCCGCGTCGTGCGTATCGATCTGCACTGCCACTCCACCGCGTCCGACGGTACGGACACCCCGGCCGAGCTGATGCGCAATGCCGCCGCGGCCGGTCTGGACGTGGTCGCGCTGACCGACCACGACACCACCCGCGGACACGCCGAGGCCGTCGCCGCCGTGCCGCACGGCCTCACCCTGGTCACCGGTGCCGAGCTGTCGTGCCGGCTCGACGGCGTCAGCATGCACATGCTGGCCTACCTCTTCGATCCCCGGGAGCCCGCCCTGCTCGCCGAGCGCGAGCTGGTGCGGGACGACCGGGTGCCGCGCGCCCGCGCCATGGTCGCCAAGCTGAACGAGCTGGGGGTCCCGGTCACCTGGGAGCAGGTCGAGCGCATCGCCGCCGGCGGTTCCGTCGGCCGGCCGCACATCGCCACCGCGCTCGTCGATCTCGGTGCCGTGCCGAGCGTGAGCGACGCCTTCACTCAGGAGTGGCTGGCCGACGGCGGCCGGGCCCACGTGGAGAAGCACGAGACCGACCCGTTCGAGGCGATCAGGCTGGTCCGGAACGCGGGCGGGGTCACGGTCTTCGCCCACCCGGCCGCGAGCAAGCGCGGCCGCACGGTGCCGGAGTCCGCGATTGCCGAGATGGCGGCCGCCGGGCTGGACGGCATCGAGGTCGACCACCTGGACCACGACGAGGCGGCCCGTACCCGGCTGCGCGGACTGGCCGGGGAACTGGGCCTGCTGGTCACCGGGTCCAGCGACTACCACGGCAGCCGCAAGTCGGTGCAGCTCGGTGCCTGCACGACCGACCCCGAGGTGTACGGGGAGATCACCCGCCGGGCGACCGGGGCGTTCCCGGTGCCGGGAGCGGGCGGAGTCTGAGGTCCGCCCCTCACCCGCTCCGGATCCTCACCCCGCCCCCCGTCTTCTCCTCCCGCAAGGCTCTCGTCACCCATGTTCGACACCGCCGTCTTCGGCTCCCTGTTCCTGACCCTCTTCGTCATCATGGATCCCCCCGGGATCACCCCGATCTTCATCGCCCTGACCGGTGGCCGCCCCGTGCGCGTGCAGCGCCGGATGGCGCTGCAGGCCGTCTGCGTGGCCGGCGGCGTCATCACCGTCTTCGGTCTCCTGGGCCACCAGATCCTCGACTACCTGCACGTCTCGGTACCCGCGCTGATGATCGCGGGCGGACTGCTGCTCCTGCTCATCGCGCTGGACCTGCTCACCGGGAAGACCGACGAGCCGAAGCAGACCAAGGAGGTCAACGTCGCGCTCGTCCCGCTGGGCATGCCGCTGCTGGCCGGTCCGGGCGCGATCGTGTCGGTGATCCTCGCGGTGCAGAAGGCCGACAGCGTCTCCACTCAGGTGTCCGTGTGGGCGGCGATCCTCGCCATCCACGTGGTGCTGTGGCTGGTGATGAGGTACTCGCTGCTGATCATCCGGGTGATCAAGGACGGCGGTGTGGTGCTGGTGACGCGGCTCGCCGGAATGATGCTGTCGGCGATCGCGGTCCAGCAGATCATCAACGGGATCACGCAGGTGATCCGCGGCGGCGCCTGAGCGGCCCGGGCCCCGGCACGGTGCAGGCTCCCGTACGGCGCAGGGTCCCGGCACGGTGCAGGGCCCCCGGCGCGGTGCGGGGTCCCGGTACGGCGCAGGGCCCCGCACGGCGGTGCGCCGTGCGGGGCCCTGGGGCTTCGGTGGGGGATCCGCGGGTTACGAGGCCGAGGTGTCGGCCGGGCGGATCCACAGCCGCTGCCCTATGGCGGCGGCCTGCTGAACGATCCGGTTGACGGAGGCGGCGTCCACGACGGTGGTGTCCACGGGTGTGCCGTCGACGTCGTCGAGTCGCAGGATTTCGAAGCGCATGAAGCGCCCCCCTTCGTCTGGTCATCCTCCTGAGGAGAACTACTGGTGGGTCGGGCCACGGGGCGTCGGTGCTCCGTGCTCCCTCTGCAGTCAACGAGCGACGTGTTACGAACATTCCCTACGCTAAAGAAATTTTTCGAACGACTAATTACTAGCGAGTAAGAGTTCCCGGTCCGGAGCGACCCGTTCCGACTCGGGGACCGAAAGGCAGCGGTTGTGTTCGCAACGTGACCGCCGGGAGAATGGATCCGATGAACGACGACCTCGCGGCCCCCTCCGCCCTCGACCGCACGAACGAGCTGCTGCAGCGCGTGCTCGCCGAGGTGGCGAAGACCCCTTCGACGCACGCCGTCTTCGTGGATGCGGGCTACGTCTACGCCGCCGCGGGACGGCTGGTCGCCGGCACCGAGGACCGCCGCGCCTTCGACCTGGACGCCGGGGGCCTGATCGAGGCGCTCATCGACCGGGCCCGCACGGTCTTCGCGGACAGCAGGCTGCTGCGCGTCTACTGGTACGACGGCGCCCGGCGCCGCATCCACACCGCCGAGCAGCAGTCCATCGCGGAACTGCCCGACGTCAAGGTGCGCCTGGGCAACCTCAACGCCAACAACCAGCAGAAGGGCGTCGACTCCCTGATCCGCAGCGACCTGGAGTCACTCGCCCGGTACCGGGCGATCAGCGACGCGGCACTCCTCGGCGGCGACGAGGACCTCGTCCCGGCGGTCGAGTCGGCCCAGGGGTACGGCGCGCGCGTCCACCTGTGGGGCATCGAGGCACCGGAGGGCCGCAACCAGGCCGAGCCGCTGCTGTGGGAGGTCGACAGCCAGCGCACACTCGACCTGGACTTCTTCAAGCCGTACGTCACGCGGCGCACGGCCGCCGGCTACGAGGGCTCCCCGGCGGTACGGCCCGCCCGGGAAGCGGTCCGCTTCGTGGGCGCGCAGATCGCCGCGAAGTGGCTGGCGGCCCGGGGCCCGGAAGCCCTGTCCCAGTTGCTGCCGGGCCACCCCTACCTGCCGGGCAGCGTCGACCAGGACCTGCTGTCGGACGCCGAGGGCCTGCTGCAGTACTCCCTGCGCGGCCAGTCCGACCTGCGGCGCGCACTGCGCGACGGCTTCTGGGACCACCTGCGGACGCAGTTCTAGGCCGCCGCGGCACCCGCCACCCTCCTCGGCGAGGGGAGCGGCCCCGGCCTCACGTGTCGACCCGCCCGGCGACGGCACCGGCGGCGCGTCCACGGCGGACCGGCGGACCGGCGGGCCCTTCGCCGTGCTCAGCCGGCCGTGCCCCGGAAACCCTCTCCGAGGCCGTCCCAGAAGGCGGCGAGTGCGCGTGCGGTCGGCAGCGGCTGGTCGGCGTTGGGGGAGTGCTCGGCACCCGGGACGACGGTGCGCCGTGCCCGCAGCCGGGTGGACATCTCGTCCAGCAGCGGCAACGGCCAGGTGTCGTCCCGCGCGCCGGACAGCACGTGGAACGGCAGCGGGACCGCGGCGAGCTCGCCGACCCGGTCCGGTTCGGCGCACAGCTGCCGACCCGTGGCGAGTAGCTGGGCGGGCCTGGTGTTCAGGAAGCGTCTGCGCAGCTGCGCCTGGTCGCCGATGCCTCCGGCGGGCCCGCCGACCTCCTCCGGCGGCCCCATCGCCCGGATCGCCTCCCACACCTCGACCTGCGTCAGCGCGGTCAGCGCCTCCCGCAGCAGTCGCACCCGCTGCTGCTGCGAGTCGGAGATCCTGGCCGGACCCGACGCCATCAGGGTGAGCGAACGGAACGGGGTGTGGTCGAGCAGGACGGCGGCACGCGCGATCTGACCGCCCAGCGAGTGCCCCAGCAGATGCACCCGCGTACCCACGGCCGCAGCCTGGGCGAGCACGTCGCGGGCCAGTTCCGGCCGCGCGTAGGCCGCCTCGTCGTCGCGGCCCTCCGACTCGTTCTGCCCGCGCCCGTCCACCGCCACGGTCCGGTAGCCGTGGTCCGCCAGCGGCCCCTGCAGCAGGCCGAAGTCCTCCTTGGAGCCGGTGTACCCGGGCAGCAGCAGCACGACGCCCCGCTCCTCGACACCGGCCGGCACCGGCATCTCCACCACGGCGAACTCACCCCGGGAGGTCGTCAGGCGGCGGGCGCGCGCCCCGGGAGGCGGGGTGAAGACGGTGGAGGTGGTCACGAGGGGAGGTTAACCGTTGCGGAGCCCGCAGGTGACCCCGGGCGGAGCGTTCCCGCCCCGGACGCAGGGCGCGGATACGCCGGCGGCCCGGCCCCACGAGTGGGAACCGGGCCGCCGGACGGGCCTCCGCCGGGTCGGATCAGCCCTCAGCGGGCTCCGCCGCAGCCGCGACCTTGCGCGTACGCGCACCAAGCGCCGCCGGCTCCGCGGCCTCGGCCCCGGTCTTCGCCGCGGCGGTCTTGCGGGTGCGGCGGGCCTTGGGCTCGGTGGCCTCCGGTACGGCCTGGGCGGGGATGCCGGTGGTGGCGTCCGCGTCGGGGGCGGGTTCGGTGGCTGCGGCCTTGCGGGTCCGGCGGGTGCGGGGCTTGGCCGGGGTGCCTTCGGCGGTGTCGGCGGTGGTCTCGGCCGGTGCCGCCTTCTTGCGGGTGCGGCGGGGCTTGGCCTCGGTCGCCTCGGCCGTGTCGACCGCGGCCTCGGCGGGCTCCGCCTTCTTCCGCGTACGGCGCGGCTTGACCGGAGCCTCATCGGCGGCGCCGACGGTGGTCTCGGCCGGTGCCGCCTTCTTGCGGGTGCGGCGGGGCTTGGCCTCGGTCACCTCGGCCGTGTCCAGCGCGGCCTCGGCGGGCTCCGCCCCGGTCTTCGCCGCGGCGGTCTTGCGGGTGCGGCGGGTCTTGGGCTCGGTGGCCTCCGGTACGGCCTGGGCGGGGATGCCGGTGGTGGCGTCCGCGTCGGGGGCGGGTTCGGTGGCTGCGGCCTTGCGGGTCCGGCGGGTGCGGGGCTTGGCCGGGGTGCCTTCGGCGGTGTCGGCGGTGGTCTCGGCCGGTGCCGCCTTCTTGCGGGTGCGGCGCGGCTTGGCCTCGGTCGCCTCGGCCGTGTCGACCGCGGCCTCGGCGGGCTCCGCCTCCCCCCGCGTACGGCGCGGCGCGGCCTCGACCGGCTCCACGGCCTCCACGGTCTCGACGGCCTCCACTGCCGATTCGGCAGCGGTCTCCGCGGGAGTCGTCGACCGCGCCGACGAGCGGGTCCGGCGGCGGCGCTGCCTCGGCGCGGACTCCGACACCTCCGGGGAACCCGGGCCGGCGACCTCCGACACCGAGACCGCCGCGGCCTCCGCCTGCGTCGCCGGGCCGCCGTCGGCAGCGGCAGTGCCCTCCGCCGTCTCCACGGCGGTGGACGCGGAACGGGTCGTGGCGCCGCCGCGGGTCCGGCGACGGCGGCGCAGGGTGCGCGGCGCGGTGCCGTCCTCCGCCGCAGCCGACTGCTCGGCCGGCCCACCGGCCGCCGGGGCCGCGTCCACCGGGGAACCGCCCCGCGTACGGCGGCGACGGCGGGGCGTGCGGTCCCGCTCGCGGGTCTCGCTCCGGGCCTCGCCCCCACGGGTCTCGCCCCGGCCGCCGCGTCCGCGCCCGTTGCGGCCGCCCGGCTCGCCCAGGTCCTCCAGCTCCTCCGCGTCGAGACCGGCGCGGGTGCGTTCGGACCGGGGCAGGACGCCCTTGGTGCCCTCGGGGATGCCGAGGTCGGCGAAGAAGTGCGGGGAGGTCGAGTACGTCTCCGGCGGGTCGTTGAAGTCCAGCTCCAGCGCCTTGTTGATCAGCTGCCAGCGCGGGATGTCGTCCCAGTCGACGAAGGTGACCGCCGTGCCCGAGGCGCCCGCGCGGCCCGTACGGCCGATCCGGTGCAGGTAGGTCTTCTCGTCCTCCGGCGACTGGTAGTTGACCACGTGGGTCACGCCCTCGACGTCGATGCCGCGGGCGGCGACGTCGGTGCAGACCAGGACGTCCACCTTGCCGTTGCGGAAGGCGCGCAGCGCCTGCTCGCGAGCGCCCTGGCCGAGGTCGCCGTGGACGGCGCCGGCCGCGAAGCCGCGGCGCCTGAGCTGGTCGGCCACATCGGCTGCGGTCCGCTTGGTGCGCGTGAAGGCCATCACCAGCCCGTGGCCCTCGCACTGCAGGAGGCGGGCGAGCATCTCGATCTTGTCCATCGAGTGGGCGCGGTAGACGAACTGGCTGGTGTTCGCCACCGTCGTGCCCTCGTCGTCCGGCGAGGTGGCGCGGATGTGCGTGGGCTGCGACATGTACCGGCGGGCGAGCCCGATCACCGCGCCCGGCATCGTGGCCGAGAACAGCATGGTCTGCCGCCGCACCGGAAGCATGTTGACGATCTTCTCGACGTCGGGCAGGAAGCCCAGGTCGAGCATCTCGTCGGCCTCGTCGAGGACCAGGCACCTGACGTGCTTCAGGTCGAGCTTCTTCTGGCCCGCCAGGTCGAGGAGCCGGCCCGGGGTGCCGACCACCACGTCGACGCCCTTCCTCAGCGCCTCCACCTGGGGCTCGTAGGCCCGGCCGCCGTAGATCGCGGTCACCCGCACGTTGCGGACCTTGCCGGCGGTCAGCAGGTCGTTGGTGACCTGGGTGCACAGCTCGCGCGTGGGAACGACGACGAGCGCCTGCGGCGCGTCGGTCAGCTCCTCGGCGGCGGCACGGCCGGCCTCCACGTCGGCGGGGACGGTCACCCGCTCCAGGAGCGGAAGGCCGAAACCGAGCGTCTTGCCGGTGCCGGTCTTCGCCTGGCCGATGACGTCCGTGCCGGAGAGGGCGACGGGAAGCGTCATCTCCTGGATGGGGAAGGGGGTGACGATGCCGACGGCCTCCAGGGCCTCGGCGGTCTCGGGCAGGATTCCGAGTTCTCTAAACGTCGTAGTCAGGGTGCTGCCTCTTCTGTGTACGCGGCGCGAGGCGAGCGCGGGGGTCGTTGACGGACCGTGCCGGGGGCGTCGGCTGCCTTACGGGCGGGCCGACCGGGGCACGCCGTATGGCACGGGACCACTGCCGACGCTCTAGCGCTCTCACCGCTGAGGGTGTCCCACTCCGGGGGCCGCACGGATGCTGCCGTACGGTCGGGAGGGCTGTCGGTTCGGAGCCGATCGGGCCACCGACCGGGCATCCTCATACATACGGCCCGTCGAATACGCTGAATACTCGGCAGGCGCATTACCACCATACCCCGGATCCGCGCACATGCGATGGCCGATTCGGTCACGTTGCCGTGGGGGCGGTGAATCCGGTACGTCTGCGCGTCGCCGTCGTCACAGTGGATGACCAGGTGCTTCCGTCCTCCCGGGAGCGGGCTATCGTGCGCTCCATGACGACCTCTGACAAGCCTGACAACGCCCCCGGCGACGCCTCGGCCGCGCCCACCGGGGTGGCCGCCCGGGACTGGGCGGCGGCCTCGACCGATCCGCAGTACCGGGCCGCGGTGGTGGACCTGCTCGGTGCACTGGCTTACGGCGAGCTGGCGGCGTTCGAGCGGCTCGCGGAGGACGCGAAACTGGCGCCGACCCTGGAGGACAAGGCGGAGCTGGCGAAGATGGCGTCGGCCGAGTTCCACCACTTCGAGCGGTTGCGGGACCGGCTCGCCGAGATCGGTGAGGAGTCCACCGCGGCCATGGAGCCGTTCGTCGCCGCCTATGACGCGTTCCACAAGCAGACCGCGCCCTCGGACTGGCTGGAGGGCCTGGTCAAGGCGTACGTCGGCGACTCCATCGCGAGCGACTTCTACCGCGAGGTCGCCGCCCGGCTGGATTCCGACACCCGCTCGCTGGTGCTGGCCGTGCTGGACGACACCGGCCACGCCAGCTTCGCCGTGGAGCGGGTACGGGGCGCCATCGACGCCGACCCGCGGGTCGGCGGACGGCTCGCGCTGTGGGCGCGCCGGCTGATGGGCGAGGCCCTGTCGCAGTCCCAGCGGGTCGTCGCCGACCGGGACGCGCTGTCGACGATGCTCGTGGGCGGGGTCGCGGACGGCTTCGACCTCGCCGAGGTCGGCAGGATGTTCTCCCGCATCACCGAGGCGCACACCAAGCGGATGGCGGCGCTGGGCCTGGCGGCCTGATCCGGCCCCGCCGGCGTCCCCCGCCGCCCCTACGCCGGGGCGGACCGTCTGCGCAGCCTGCCCGCGGGCCGGAGCAGCAGGGAGAGGGAGGCGGTGCCGATCACCGCCGCACCGACGAGGCTGAGCACGAGTCGGCCGGAGCCCAGCGCGCTGTGCGTGACGAAATCGCCGAGCAGGGCTCCGGCGACGCCGGTGGCCAGCACCAGTGTGCGGGCGGGCAGGCGGCCCGCCAGGCGGCGCAGCGCCGTCCAGGCCAGGGCGAAGCCGAGCACAGCGGAGCCGAGCGCTTCCAGAATCATCGCGGGTTCTTCCTCCCAGGCGGCCGGTCTGTGCTCTCGGGTCGGTACGGGGTGGTGCCGGTGCCGGTGCCGGTGCCGGTGCCGGTGCCGGCGTCGCGGCCGTAGGCCGTCATACCCGTGGCCCGCCGAGGGCAATCCTCGCCGCGCGCGACCCCACCCTCCGGCTGCGGGAAAGAGGCCGGCGGAGTGGCGGGCCGGCCCCCGGCCCGGGCTGCGGCCGGCGGAGGCGGTGCGCCCGTGCGGGGCGGTGCGCCCGTGCGGGGCGCTCCGGCGCGCCCCCGTCCCTGCACGCCCCCGGACCACCGGCCGCACGCTCCCGGGCACCGGCCGGCGGACACGCACACGCGCCGGGGCCCGGTGAGGACACTGCGTCCTCACCGGGCCCCGGCGCGTGGCGGATGCCTCCGCTGCTACAGGGCGCCGAAGCCGACCTTGCGCGGGGCCTGCTCGCCGATCTCCACGTAGGCGAGGCGGTCGGCCGGGACCAGGAGCTTGCGGCCGTGCTCGTCCACCAGGCTCAGCAGCCGCGACTTCCCGGCCAGCGCCTCGGCCACCACCTGCTCGACCTCCTCGGCGCTCTGACCGCTCTCCAGAACGATCTCGCGGGGCGCGTGCTGCACGCCGATCTTGACCTCCACGGCTATGTCCCTCCGACGGTCAGTGAAGTGCGCGACCTTCCGCGCCGTACGCAGCACACATTAGCCCGGTGAGGGGACCGGTACGCTCCGCACGGGCACGCCAGGAGCGAACAGCGCACGGGAACAATCCGCGCCGCACGCCCCGGCGCCCCTGCGGGGACCCGGTCAGTGCTGCTGGTCGCTGCCGTGCATCGGGAACCCCGCGATGCCCCGCCAGGCGAGCGAGGCGAGCAACTGGACCGCCTGGTCCCGCGGCACGCTGCGGTCGCTGTGCAGCCAGGAGCGCGCCACCACCTGGGCCAGCCCACCGAGCCCCGAGGCGAGCAGCATCGACTCGGCGCGCGAGAGGCCGGTGTCCTCGGCGATGACCTCGCAGATCGCCTCGGCGCACTCGTTGGTCACCTTGTCGACGCGCTCGCGCACCGCCGGCTCGTTCGTCAGGTCCGACTCGAAGACCAGGCGGAAGGCGCCGCCGTCGTCCTCCACGTACGCGAAGTAGGCGTCCATCGTCGCCCGCACGCGCTGCTTGTTGTCGGTCGTCGACGCCAGGGCGTTCCGCACGGACTGGATCAGGGACTCGCAGTGCTGGTCCAGCAGCGCCAGGTAGAGGTCGAGCTTGCCCGGGAAGTGCTGGTAGAGCACCGGCTTGCTGACGCCCGCCCGCTCGGCGATGTCGTCCATCGCGGCCGCGTGATAGCCCTGTGCCACGAACACTTCCTGCGCGGCACCCAGCAGCTGGTTCCGTCGGGCACGGCGCGGCAGGCGCGTACCTCGCGGGCGTGTCGCCTCTGTCTGCTCGATGGCTGTCACGCCGCCTCCCATAGTCGTCCATATGCGGTGTGCGCCGCGCTGCCATCGTACTTTTCGGTAACTCGGCTGTGCGCGCTGCGAGCGCAGAATTTCATGGACCGGACGGCGGCGAAAGTCGTGCAACAGGTTTCAGATCCGGTCGAAGCGGGCAGGGAGACCGGTTTTTTCTCCGGATCCCGCGCTCGACCCCGGTCCTGCCCGTTCGCACCCCCGTGCGCCCTCCGCGCCTCCCGCTCCGCCTTCCGTCCCGCTCTCCACGGTGCCCGCGCCCCGCACCGCCGGCCCGCACCGCCGGCTGCCCGGCGGGTCCGGTCGGCCGCGGGCGTCAGCGGTAGTCGTCCTCGTCGAGGGAGACCACCCGGGCCTGTTCGGCGAGGTCCGCCTCGTTCGCCCGGCCGGGATCCACCCCGGTCAGCGGTTCGTCCTGCTCCCTGGCCACGTCGGCGTGCTGCTCGGCCGCGTCGCCCTCGGGGGCCTCGACGTCGAACTCCTCGGCGCCGGCCTCCTCGGTGTCCTCGAACGTCTCCGGATCGGTCGGGTCAACGGCCATGGACGGGCTCCCTTCCTGCGAACGTCCCTGGAAGATGCGGGGGGACACCCGGGTGCCCTCTTCCCGAGCCTATGAGACACGGGAAGGGGGCGCTACGCGATCCCTCCCGGCGGTCCACCGTCCGTGACCGCCGCACCGGCGGATCCGGTCGAACCGCGACGCCCTGTGACCGCGAACACGTGAATCGGTGCGTGATCGCCTCGTAACATGACCGCATGTCTTCGACCGAGCTGCCGTCCGTGCCGCCCACCGACGTGATCGAGGAGGCGGTGCGCGTCCGGGTCGCCGAGGGCGAGCGGCTGAGGCCGGTGGCGCTGGCCGGAGTCACGCTGGCGGTCCGGTCGCGACCACCGGTGCGCGACGGACTCGAATCCGCGCTGTACATCCACGGTCTCGGCGGATCCTCGCAGAACTGGTCGTCCCTGATGGCCCTGCTGGACGGTGTCGTCGCGTGCGAGGCGGTCGACCTGCCGGGCTTCGGCGACTCCCCGCCGCCGGACGACGGCGACTACTCGGTCACCGGGCACGCCCGCGCCGTGATCCGCTATCTGGAGTCGGCCCGCCGCGGCCCGGTGCACCTCTTCGGCAACTCCCTCGGCGGAGCCGTCTCCACGCGCATCGCCGCCCTGCGGCCCGACCTGGTGCGCACCCTCACGCTCGTCTCGCCCGCCCTGCCGGAACTGCGGGTCCAGCGCACCGCCGTCCCGACCGCGCTGCTCGGCCTGCCCGGCGCCGCCCCCCTCTTCACCCGCCTCACCCGCGAATGGACGGCCGAGCAGCGGGTCCGCGGCGTCCTGGGGCTCTGCTACGGCGATCCGGGGCTCGTGACCCCGGAGGCCTTCCGGCACGCGGTGGAGGAGCTCGAGCGGCGCCTGCGGCTGCCGTACTTCTGGGACGCGATGACCCGTTCCGCGCGCGGCCTGGTCAACGCCTACACTCTGGGCGGCCAGCACGGGCTGTGGCGCCAGGCCGAGCGGGTTCTCACACCGACACTGCTGGTCTACGGTGGCCGCGACCGGCTCGTCGGCTTCCGCATGGCGCAGCGCGCGGCCCGCGCCTTCCGTGGCTCCCGACTGCTGACCCTGCCCGATGCCGGGCACGTCGCGATGATGGAGTACCCGGAGGCGGTCGCCGAGGCGTTCCGGCAACTGCTGGCGGACACGGAGCCGGCGCGACCGGCGGGTCCGGAGAGCGCCGCCGACCGACCGAGCCGTACGAACCAGGGGAGCTGAGGCGCGACGTGGGACGCCACAGCCGGCGGGGGCCCGCTCCCAAGCGCGTGCCCGGAAACAGTACGGAGTCCCCCCAACGGCGGGGGACACCGGCGCCCCCGCCACCGGGAGGGAACCAGGGCCCGGAGGCGGAGGCCGGCACGGGCCGGCAGAGGCCGCCGGGCGGTGACGCCGCCCCCGCGGCATCCGGATACCCCCCGCAGTGGCAGGGCCTCCCGCGACGGGCCGCCGACGGAACCTCGGCGCACGGTGCGCCGAGGTTCCCCGGCGGGACTCCGGCGCACGGTGCGCCGCGGTTTCCCGACGGGACGCCCGCGGGCGGTGTGCCACACCCCGGTGACGGCGCGCCCGGACGGGGGAACCCGCCGGTTCGCGGAGGCCACCCCGAGCAGCGCGAGCCCGGCGGAGGCTGGGGCGAGTCCGGGACGCCCGGGGCCGGGCCCGGGGGACCGCGGCGGCCCCCCGGGGAGGAGACCGGGTTCCCGCAACAGCGCCGGGCGCCGCGCACGGGGCCGCGGCAGGAGTACCTCGATGCCTTCGCGGAGGACGGCGACCAGGTTTTCGCCCCGGCCCGCACCCCGTACACCGCGCCCGCCGCGGAGCGTTTCCCGTCCACCGCGGACTGGAACTCCACCGCCACCGGCCGGGGCGCCACCGGGGCCCGCCGCGCGCCGGGCCCCGGTGCGCCGGCGAGGGCGAAGGGCGCCAGGGGCCGCACCTTCACCGGGATCGCGGCCGCCGCCGTCACCGCCGCCCTCGCGGTGGTGGTGGCCGGACAGGTCGCCGGCAGGCAGCACCACGCCGGCGCGGCCTCCCCGCTGCCCACGGGCCAGGCCCGAGACACCCACGACTCCGCCTCCCGCGGTGACGGGAGGCCGGGGGCGTCGGCCCCGCCCAGCCCAGCGCCGCTGACTTACGAGCAGAAGATGGACCGCAAGTTCCCGCTGGACCCGAAGCTGAAGGGGCCGGGAACCTTCGACGCCGTCCCGGGGGTCGACCGGGCTCCGGGTAGCGGCCGCAAGTACACCTACCGGGTGGATGTCGAGCGCGACGTCGGACTGGACGGCGAACTGTTCGCGCAGGCCGTGCAGAAGACGCTGAACGACCCCCGGAGCTGGTCCCACGGCGGGGCCCGCACCTTCGAGCGCGTCTCGTCCGGCGACCCGGACTTCGTCATCACGCTCGCCAGCCCGGGTACCACCCACGTGTGGTGCGCGAAGTCCGGACTGGACACGAGTGAGGAGAACGTCTCCTGCGACTCCGCCGCCACGCCGCGCGTCATGATCAACGCCTATCGGTGGGCCCAGGGGTCGAAGACGTACGGCGACCGGATCCGCGCCTACCGTCAGATGCTGATCAACCACGAGATCGGCCACCGCCTCGGTCACAACCACGCCCTGTGCGACAAGAACGGCGAACTCGCGCCGGTCATGCAGCAGCAGACCAAGTTCCTCGACCACGACGGCATCCACTGCCTGGCCAACCCCTGGCCCTACCCCGAGGACTGAAGCGGTCCGCGATCGGCCGTCCTGTGCGAGGGAACACGCGTACGCTGTGACGTTTCGCAGTCGAGTGATGCCCTAGCGCCACGAAACGCGACCCGCATCGGAAAGTTACGACCGTTCACCCCTTCCG
>NZ_JBJZOJ010000040.1:0-67983 GCF_047200655.1 Streptomyces sp. MS06 | reverse complement strand
GCGGCCCGGTCAGTCCCGCGCGTCCACCAGCACGGCCGCCCCGTCGAAGCGGCCCGCCTTGAGGTCCTCCAGCGCCCGCGCGGCCTCCGAGAGCGGGTACGGGTGAGTGGTGGCGCGCAGCCCGTGCCGCTCGGCCAGGGAGAGGAACCGCCGTGCGTCCGCGCGGGTGTTGGAGGTCACGCTGCGGACCTCCTTCTCGTAGAACAGCTCGCTCTCGTAGTGCAGCGGGGGTACGTCGCTCAGATGGATCCCGGCGATCGCCAGTACCCCGCCCCGGTCCAGGGCCCGCAGCGCGACCGGCACCAGGTCGCCGACCGGGGCGAACAGGATCGCGCTGTCCAGCGGCTCCGGCGGCGCTTCGTAGGCGCCGCGGGCCGAGGCGCACCCCAGCTCCAGAGCCAGCTGCCGCGCCGCCGCGCCCCTGCTCAGCACGTGGACGGTGGCGCCCTCGGCCAGCGCCACCTGTGCGCACAGGTGCGCACTGCCCCCGAAGCCGTACAGGCCGAGCCGCCCGCCCGCCGGGAGGGCGGCGCGCCGGAGCGCCCGGTAGCCGATGATGCCCGCACACAGCAGCGGCGCCGCCGTCACGTCGTCGAGGCCCGCGGGCAGCCGGTGCGCGAACGCCGCCGGAACGGTCGTGTACTCGGCGTAGCCGCCGTCCGCGTCCCAGCCGGTGTAGCGCGACGCGGGGCAGAGGTTCTCGGCGCCGCGCCTGCAGTAGACGCAGGACCCGCAGGTGCGGCGCAGCCAGGCCACGCCCACCCGGTCGCCGGCCGTGAAGCCGTGCACCGCCGCACCGAAGTCCGCCACCACCCCGACGACCTCGTGCCCGGGCGTCACCCCCGGGCGCCGGACCGGAAGGTCCCCCTCGACGACGTGCAGGTCCGTGCGGCACACGCCGCAGGCCCGCACCCGCACCAGCAACTCGTCGTCCCCCGGCACGGGTACCGGCTTCTCCGTCCACCTCAGCGGTCCCCCGTCCAGAGGGCCCGGCTCGGTGACCGACCAGGCCCGCATCGTCAGCTCCGCCATCCTGCGCCCCGTTCCGCCGTAGAGCCGTCCTTCCCCGCCGTTCCAGTCTGTGCCGAGGACGCCGATTCGGCGCGCGGTCGGCGCGGCACCTGGCTAGCGTGGGAAGCGGACGGACAGCCCGCCGATCCGGAGGAGGCCCGTGATCATGGCCCCACCACCTGAGGGAACCCCCTGCTGGGCCGACGCGATGTTCGGCGACGTCGAGGCGGCCAAGAGCTTCTACGGCGAGGTCCTCGGCTGGACGTTCGCCGAGGCTTCGTCGGAGTACGGCGGATACACGCAGGCCTATGCGGACGGCAAGGCCGTGGCCGCGGTCGTCCCGCCGATGCCGGGGCAGGAGAGCCCGGCCCAGTGGTGCCTGTACCTCGCCTCGCCGGACGCCGCCGCCACCGCCGCCCGCATCCGGGACAACGGCGGCGAGGTGCTCATGGAACCGATGCAGGTCGGTGATTTCGGCACCATGTGCCTGGCCCGTGAACCCGGCGGCGCCGTCTTCGGCGTGTGGCAGGCGGGCACCCACGAGGGGTTCGAGGCGACCGCCGTGCCCGGCGCCTACTGCTGGGCCGAGTTCTTCACCCGCACGCCGGAACGGACGGACGCCTTCCTCACCGCCGTCTTCCCCTACACCGCGCAGCAGTTGCAGGACGAGGCGGTCGACTTCCGCATGTTCGACGCCGGAAGCGGCACGGTGCTCGGCCGGATGCGGATGACGGACGACTTCCCGCCCGAGGTTCCCTCCTACGTCAACGTCTACTTCACGGCGGACGACTGCGACGAGACCGTCGCGCGGGCCGTCAAACTGGGCGCCGTCCTCCGGTTCGGCCCGATGGACAGCCCCTTCGGCCGGTTCGCCGCGCTGAGCGACCCGCAGGGCGCGGCCTTCTCGGTGATCGACGTCACCACCACGGCCGGGGAGATGCCGGCCGTCACCGACGTGACCTGAGCGGCCGCCCCGCGGGCAGGGCGCCCGGCCCCGGGGCGGGCGCCGTCCCTGGACGCCGGGACGGGCGGCGGGGCCGCCCGTCCCGCCGTCCGGGGCCGCTGCCCGGGGCCGCTGCCCGGCGCCGCTGCCGCCGTCCGGGGCGCCCGGTCGGCCGTGGCATGATCGGGGACATGCGTGAACGAGTGGTGGCCGCGTGCGACGGGGCCTCGAAGGGCAATCCCGGACCGGCGGGCTGGGGCTGGGTCGTCGCCGACGAGTCGGAGAGCCCGGACCGCTGGGAGGCCGGGCCGCTCGGCCGCGCCACCAACAACGTGGCCGAACTGACCGCGCTGGAGCGCCTGCTGGCGGCGACCGATCCGGACGTGCCGCTCGAGGTCCGGATGGACTCGCAGTACGCGATGAAGGCCGTCACCACCTGGTTGCCCGGCTGGAAGCGGAACGGCTGGCGGACCGCGGCGGGCAAACCGGTCGCCAACCAGGAACTCGTCGTCCGCATCGACGAACTGCTCGGCGGCCGCTCGGTGGAGTTCCGCTACGTGCCCGCCCACCAGGTCGACGGCGACCCGCTCAACGACTTCGCCGACCGGGCCGCCAGCCAGGCCGCGAGCGAGCAGTCGCCGGCGGGCAGTTCCCTCGGCTCGCCCGAACCGCCGCCCGCCCCCGACGCCGCCCCGAGCCGGGCCCCGCGCCGGAAGGCGGCCGGTGCCCCGCGGCGCGGCGGCGGTTCGGGCGCGCGCACCCTCAAAGCGAAGTTCCCGGGCCGCTGCCAGTGCGGCCGCGGCTACGCCGCAGGCGAGCCGATCGCCAGGAACGGGCAGGGCTGGGGCCACCCGGAGTGCCGCACCGCCGCGGAGTGATGCACCGGCCACCCCGGAGCGGTCGGCCGGGCGCGTCGGAGTGGTCGGCCGAGTGCCGCGGAGCGGTCAGCCGGCCACGTCGAAGGCGTAGAACGGCCTGTGGTCCAGCAGGTCGGCCGGGCTGACGTCGTTCCACGGCTTCATCGGCTCGCGCAGGTCCACGACGTCCGGGGTGCCCCCGTCCGGCACGTACTGCGCGCCCGGATGCCGCCGCTGCCACTCGGCCCACAGCTTGTCGACGTAGGCGTGGTGCAGCCAGAACACCGGATCGTTCGGGGAGACCCCGGTGGCCATCTGGCCGCCGACCCACACGTGCACCCGGTTGTGCAGGTTCACGCCGCGCCAGCCCTCCAGGTGGTTGCGGAACCCGCCCGAGGCGCTGTTCCAAGGCGCCATGTCGTACGTCGTCATGGAGAGCACCGACTCGACCTCCGCCCGGGTCGGCAGCTCCCGCACCCTGGCCCCCAGCGACCGGCGCAGGAAGGTGCGGCCGTCCACGCGGACGGTCAGCGGCCAGTCGCCGGTGGCCGCGGCGAACGGACCGTCCATCACCCGGCCGTCCCGGCTGCGCCCGTCACCGCCGAGCAGGTCCGGTGTCCACGGGGCGGACCCCGCGGCGCGGTCCGCGGTCCAGTCCCAGTACGGCAGCGCCACCGAGGCGTCCACCGACTGCAGGGCCCGCTCGAACTCCAGCAGGAACCTGCGGTGCCAGGGCAGGAACGAGGGCGAGCGGTGGCCGGTCCGCTCGCCGTAGTCGGTGTCCGCCATGACGAACGCGTTGTGCGTCGTGACGAAGGCGTCGTAGCGCCCGCTGCGCTTCAGCTCCAGCACGGCGGCGACGAAGCGCCGCCGCTCACCGGGGGTGAGGGTCGCCTGGTTCTTGCGAACGGTCATTCTGCGGCTGCTCCAGAAGTCGGTGGGGGACGGTCAGTCGGTCGGGAGCGGCAGCAGTCGCGCGCCCTGGAGGTCGTCCACGGCGGCTCGCGCCGCGGCGAGCGGCGAGGGCACCGGGTCGTAGTGGCTGACGACGCTGATCCAGCTTCCGTCGGCGTTCCGCATCAGGTGCAGGGGGGCACCGTCGACGGACACGGCGTATCCGGCGCCGTGGTGGTGCCCGCCGGGGGCGGCCGCCCGTCCCCGTATGCGGCGGCCCCGGTAGACCTCGTCGAAGGGCTCCGGAACGTCGTGCGCGTGTCCCGTCCGTGATGGCTCGGCGGACCGGGCCGGTGCGGTGGGCGGCGTCGCGGCGGGTGCCGCGGCCGCGGGCGGTGCGGCGAGCGCCTGCGCGCCGCCCGCGGTGGCGGTGACGGCGGCCGCTGCGGTCAGGGCGCGGCGACGGCTGAGGTTCGGCATGCGGGTCCTTCGTCGGAGTGGGTGCAACGGTCTCCGCATGCCTACCGGGCGGTTCTCCGGCTGCGGAAATCACCGACGACGCGTTGGCCCCGATCCGGACAACCATGTTTATTTCATGCAGAATTGAAGCAAGATGATCTTTTCGTGGAGGGCTCGCCGCCCGCCCGGAACGGGCAATTCCTCCCCGGCGCGGCGGGATTCCGTGCGGTCCTTCGCGACTCGACCCGCCCGGCGCCGTGCGACCGGCGGCGCGAGATCGGCGCGAAAGAGAGGCGCCGGGCGGCGCACGGGGGGACTGCTACGCTGCGTTGCCTTACGGAAGCTTTCGGTAGTGACTAGGGGTGTGCGTGAAAGTCGCCTGCGTCGGAGGCGGGCCCGCCGGCCTGTACCTGTCCATCCTGCTGAAACGGCAGGACCCGTCCCACCGGATCACCGTGTACGAGCGCGATCCGGAGGGCTCCACCTACGGCTGGGGCGTCACGTACTGGCGCGGCCTGCTCGACCGGCTGCACGCCCACGACCCGGAGTCGGCCCGCGCCGTCGAGGACGCCTCCGTGTCCTGGAGCGAGGGTGTCGCCCACGTACGGGACCTGACCACCCGCCACCGCGGGGACCAGGGGTTCGGCATCGGCCGGCACCGGCTGCTGGAGATCCTCGCCGCCCGCGCCCGCTCCCTCGGCGTCGGGCTGGAGTACGACCACGCCGTCACCGCCGGGAACGTCCCCCACGCCGACCTCCTCGTCGCCGCCGACGGCATCCACAGCCCGCTGCGCACCCGGGACGCCGGCCACTTCGGCACCGCCACCGCCACCGGCCGCAACCGCTACCTCTGGCTCGGCACCACCAAGGTCTTCGACGCCTTCACCTTCGCCTTCGTCGAGACCGGGCACGGCTGGATCTGGTGCTACGGCTACCCCTACAGCCCCGAGCGCAGCACGGTCGTCGTCGAGTGCGCCCCCGCCACCTGGACCGGCCTGGGCCTGGACCGGCGCGGTGAGGACGACGGACCCGGTGAGGACGGCGGACTGGCCCTGCTCGAGAAGCTGTTCGCGCCCGTCCTGGACGGCCGGCCCCTGATCGGCCGCTCCTCCGACGACGGCAGCGCCCGCTGGCTGGCCTTCCGCACCCTCACCAACCGCACCTGGCACCACGGGAACGTGGTCCTGCTCGGCGACGCCGCCCACACCACGCACTACTCCATCGGCGCAGGCACCACCCTCGCGCTGGAGGACAGCATCGCGCTCGCCGGAGCCCTGCGCGCGCACCCCGCGCTCCCGCAGGCCCTCGCCGCCTACGGGAGCGAACGCCGTTCGGCCCTGCTGCCGGCCCAGAGCGCCGCCCGCCACAGCGCCCAGTGGTACGAGAACCTGCCCCGCTACATCCACCTCCCGCCGGACCGCATGTTCGCGCTGCTCGGCCAGCGCCACTCGCCCCTGCTGCCGTACGTCCCGCCGCAGCTGTACTACCGGCTCGACCGGGCGGCCGGCCGACTCGACGCACTGCGCCGGCTCAAGGGCTGGCTGGGCCCCAGGATCGCCCGGACGGCGCAGACGCGGACGCTCGCCGGCCGCCGGTAGGGGCCCGGCGCCGTCCCGGCCGCGTCACCACCCCCGTTCCCGGTCGCCCGTCAGCACCCGTCCCCGCAACGGCCGTCCACGCCGGTCCCCGCCGTCCCGTGCCGCCCGCCCCCGGCGCGGCGCCCGCCGCAGACCGGCGCGGGGACCGCCAGGCGGTGGACCTGGCTCCGCGCGGCGCCGGGACCGATGACAGACTGATGCCATGGACGAGCGCGAATTCACCAGGTCCGGTCAGCACGCCTCCGTGGTCGGCCTCGGCACGTGGCAGCTCGGCGCCGACTGGGGGGACGTCGACGAGAAGGACGCCCTGCGGGTACTGGAAGCGGCCGCCGAGTCGGGGGTGACCTTCTTCGACACCGCCGACGTCTACGGCGACGGGCGCAGCGAGGAGACCATCGCCACGTTCCTGCGCGGCAGGCCCGACCTGCACGTGATGGTGGCCACCAAGATGGGCCGCCGCGTGGACCAGATCCCCGGGAACTACGTACTGGACAACTTCCGCGCCTGGAACGACCGCTCCCGCCGCAACCTCGGCGTCGACCGCATCGACCTCGTCCAACTGCACTGCCCGCCGACCCCCGTCTACTCCTCCGACGAGGTCTTCGACGCCCTGGACACGCTCGTCGCCGAGGAACGCGTCGCCGCCTACGGCGTCAGCGTGGAGACCTGCGCCGAGGCGCTGACCGCCATCGCCCGGCCGAACGTGGCCAGTGTGCAGATCATCCTGAACCCCTTCCGGATGAAGCCGCTGCGCGAGGTCCTGCCCGCCGCCCGCCGGGCCGGAGTGGGCGTCATCGCCCGGGTTCCGCTCGCCTCCGGGCTGCTCTCCGGCAAGTACACCCGGGACACCGTCTTCGCCGCGAACGACCACCGCACCTTCAACCGGCACGGCGAGGCGTTCGACCAGGGCGAGACCTTCTCCGGCGTCGACTACGCCACCGGAGTGGAGGCGGCCGCGGAGTTCGCCGCCCTCGCACCGGAGGGCTGCACCCCCGCCCAGCTCGCCCTGCGCTGGATCGTCCAGCAGCCCGGTGTCACCACGGTGATCCCGGGAGCCCGCAACCCCGAGCAGGCACGCGCCAACGCGGCCGCCGCAAGCCTGCCGGACCTGACCGAGCGGACCCTCACCGCCGTCCGCGAGCTCTACGAGCGGCGGATCAGGGAGCAGGTCGAGAGCCGCTGGTAGCGCCGCCCCCGGGACTCGTCCGGGCGTGAACGGGCAACCCGGACTACCGTAGGTGGCGTCGTGGCACCGGGAGGAGACGTGGCACCGGGAGGAGACGTGCCGGTCACCGGAGAAGGACCGCGCAGGCGCTCGGGGCGCAACGAGACCGAGGACGAGCGCGCGGACCGGATGTGGGTCGAGCTCATCCAGGAGGTGCGAGTCGCCCAGACCGGCGTGCAGATCCTCTTCGGATTCCTGCTCACGGTCGTGTTCACCTCGCGGTTCGCGGAGCTGGGGCACACGGACCGGACCATCTACATCGTGACCGTGATCCTCGGTGCCTGTGCGACGGGTGCGCTGATCGGCCCCGTCTCCCTGCACCGGCTGGTCTCCGGCCGCCGCGTGAAGACCCAGGCGGTGCGCTGGGCCGCGCGGCTCACCTTCGCCGGCCTCGTGCTGCTGCTGGCCACCATGACCTCCGCGCTGCTGCTGATCCTGCGGATCGCGACGGACAGCGCCTGGGTGCCCTGGCTGGTCGGCGCCGTACTCGCCTGGTACCTGCTCTGCTGGTTCGTGGTGCCCCTGTGGACCCGGCACCGGGACAGCACGCGCTGAGGTCCGCGCCCCGCCACTGTCCGTCGCTGCTCCCCGTGCGGCCGGGGCCGCCGGTGCCCGGGCAGGGCGGCGACCGGCGGCGGCCCGCCGTCGTCCGCGGCCCCGCCGACGGCCGACGGCTCACCCCCGGCCGGGCCGGAAGGTCCGCAGGAACGTCTGCAGCGCCAGCCGGTCCGCCGCGCCGCCCCAGGCGGCGGCCGGCGCGGTGAACCGCAGCGAGTACCCCCGCCCGCCGCCGAGCAGCACCCCCCGCCCGAAGGTCCGCACCCGCGTGGTGCCGGAACCGGCCAGCCACTCCATGTCGGCAGCCCTGCGGCCCTGGTACGTCGTCGCCCGGATCGCCCCGATCCGGTGGTAGCCCGGCGCCGCCTCGAGGCCGGGCTCGACGTCGTCGCGCCACACCGCGACCGGGTCCGGTCCCACGCGCGCGCTGTAGGTCACCGCCAGTGTCCGGGTGTCGCCCTCGGCGCCGAAGACGGCCCGGAAGGAGCCCGCGGAGGCGCGTGTGGTGCGCAGCCGCCGCCACCCGTCGGGCAGGGCCACCGAGAAGCCCTCCGGGGCGTCGTAGCGGCGGAAGCCGGCCGGAACACCCGAGGGCGCCGCCGTCGGCTCCCGGGTCGGGGGCCGGCCGCTCCCCTCCGGGGTCGTCGCGGACGGTGACGGACGGGTGTCCGCCTCCGGTGCGCCGGTGCCCGGCAGCCCGTGGGCCACCGCCAGCACGGCGACCGCCACCGTCACCACGGCCAGCGCAGTGCCCGCGGCCAGCGTCCGCCCGCTCCAGGCCGGGCTCCCGGGGCGGGCCACCGACCGGGACAGGCGCAGCCGCGGCGCGGGAACGTCCGGGGAGACGGCCTCCGGTTCGTCGTTCAGCACCCGGTGCAGCGCCTCGTGGACCACCGGGCGGCTCAGCCGGTCCCGGGAGTCCTTGCGCAGCAGCCCCTGCACGACCCGGGTGAGCGGCCCGGCACGCACCGGCGTACGCACCGGCAGCCGGTCCACATCGCGCAGCGTCGCCTCGGGCCGCTCCCGTTCCCGGAACGGAGGCCGCCCCTCGACCATCGTGTACAGCAGCGCGCCCAGCGCCCACAGATCGGCCGCGGGCCCGATGCGCTGGTCGCGGGCCTGCTCGGGGGCCGCGTAGGAGGGGGCGGCGAGCCGCGGCACCGTGGTGGCCCCCACCGCCCCGAAACCGGTCACCAGGACCGGGCCGCGCTCCGGGACGAGCACCTGGCCCGGGCTGAGCTCGCCGTGGGTGATGCCCTCCGTGTGCGCCGCATGGAGCACGTCCAGCAGTTCCAGGCCGATGCGGGCGGCCCGGAACGGGTTGAACGTGCGTTGCCGGCGGAGGAGTTCGCCCAGCGGGACGCCGTCGACCCACTCGGTGACGGTCCACAGACCCCCCGCCTCCACGACCGCGTCCAGGACCTGCGGGACCCGGTCCGGGCAGAGCCGGCCCATCGTCTCCGACATCCGCAGCAGGCGGACCCCGGCGCGGCGCGCGCCGGCCGGGTCCGCACCGCCCGGCAGCCCGACCCGCGTCAGCAGGCAGGGTCGGCCGTCCTCCGCGTCCTCGCCGTGCCAGCAGACCCGGTTGGCCTCCCGGTGGACGATGTCGACGAGCCGGTATCGGCCGGCCACCCACTCCCGCGGCGCGGGGTGTGCCTCGGTCATCGGTCATCCCTCGCTGATCCCCGTAGTCGCATCGCCCTCTGGTACGGGGGTCGCGACCGGCGGTGTTCAACAGAGGGGGGAACCGGCCAACGCGCCGCCGCCGCCCGCACCGCGCGGCCCGGCGGCCCGATCGGTGCGGGCCGTCCGTGCCCGGGGGCACGACCTGGCACGACCGGGAGGCGGGAGGCCGCCGGCCGGTGCGGACGCGGCGCGGGGGAGTCCGGTGCGATGCGACGGATCCGGCCGCCGGCCGGCTCAGCGCAGTCGGTTCGCCCAGTCGGAGGGGACGCGACCCGCCGGTCCGGGCGCCGGCTGGTCCTCCGGACGGCTGGCCGGGGGTGCCAGGTCCGGGCCGGACTGCCGCAGCTCGCCGGTCGCGTAGTCCCAGAACCAGGACTCGCCCGGCTCGTAGCTCTGCACCAGCGGATGCCCGGTGGAGCGGTAGTGCGCGGTGGCGTGCCCCGCGGGGGAGGAGTCGCAGCAGCCGACGTGCCCGCACCGGGCGCAGCGCCGCAGGTGGAACCACCAGCCGCCGCCCGCCTCGCACTCCAGGCAGCCGGTGCCGGACGGGGGGACCTCGGTGTCGATGCCGCTGTCGCCGGTCATGCGGGGGCCTCCGTGGGATCGGTGTCGGGGTCCGGGGCCGTGACGGGGAGCAGGACCCGGAAGCGGGTCTCGCCGGGGACCGAGTCGACCTCGATGGCGCCGTGGTGCTTGTTCACCACGATCCGCCAGGAGATGTCCAGACCCAGCCCGGTGCCCTCGCCCACGGGTTTGGTCGTGAAGAACGGGTCGAAGATGCGGTCCCGGATGGCGGCGGGCACACCGGGACCGGTGTCGCCGAACTCCACGAGCAGCCGGTCGCCGTCACGTGCCGTGCGCACCGTCAGCGTGCCGTCGCCGCCGGCGTCCCGTATGGCTGCGACCGCGTTGTCGATCAGGTTCGTCCACACCTGGTTGAGTTCCGCCGGGTAGGCGGGGATCCGGGGCAGGCCGCGGTCGTAGTCCTTGACGATCCCGATGCGGTCGCCGATCTTCCCGGACAGCATGAGCAGGGTGCTGTCGAGGAGCTCGTGGACGTCGGCCACCCGGTACGGGGCCCGGTCGAGCTGGGAGTACTGCTTGGCCGCGTCGACGAGGTGGGAGATGCGGGTGGTGGAGTCCTCGATCTCGTCCATCAGCAGCTCGGTCTCGACGGTGTAGTTCAGCCAGCCGATCGCGCCGGGGAGGATGCCCTCGTCCACGGCCGCCGCCACCTGCTCCAGCCAGTCGGTGTCGAGCCCGGCCTGCACGAAGGTGGGTGCGAGGCGCCAGCCGTCGGGGATGCCGTGGTCGTCCAGCCAGTCCGTGAGCGCGTCCTCCCGGTCCGACGCCTCCAGCGGGCTGAACGCCGGGGCCTTGCCCACCCGTTCGGCGGTGCGCTCCTGGATCTCGATCAGGCTCGCCAGGCTCTCGCGGGGGAACGGTCCGGAGGAGATCACACCCAGCTTGTGCCGCATCTTCGCCACCCGCTCGCGCAGCGTCGCGGTGGCGCGCACGGCCGCTGCCGCGGGGTTGTTGAGCTCGTGGGTGAGCCCTGCGGACAGTGAGCCGAGCGCCAGCAGCCGCTCGCGCTGGCCGACGGCCCGCTGCGTGCTCTTGGTCCCGAAGAACAAGCCCTCCAGCAGGTGCACCGCCATCGGGAACCACTCCCGGACGATGCTCGCGAAGGTGTCCGCCGGCAGCACGAAGAAGCGGGTCGGTTCGGTCACCCGCAGCGAGTTGTTGTACACCTGCCGCACCCCGTCGCCGAGGTAGGCCTGGACGGCTCCCGCGTACACGCCCCGCTGGGCGGTACGCGTCACCTCGATGTCGTCGCCGCCGACCCGCCGCGACAGCACCACCGTCCCCTCGATCATCACGTAGAAGCAGGTCGCCGGGTCGCCCTCGGCGTACACCGGGCCCGCGTCGAAGCCCTCCACCCGGCCTTCGGCGCACAGCCGGCCGAGCTGCTCCGGGGCGAGTTCCTCGAACAGGAACAGGGACCCGATCTCCTGCGGGCTGCAGGGCAGGAGCCGGCCGCTCACGACTGCTCCAGGTAGCGGTGGACCAGCATCACGGCCATGGCTCCCTCCCCGACGGCGGAGGCGACGCGCTTCGCGGACTCCGCCCGCGCGTCGCCGGCCACGAACACGCCGGGCACGTTGGTCTCCAGGTGGTAGGGCGGCCGGTCCAGTTCCCAGCCCTCGGGCGGCCGGCCGTCCGCCGTGAGATCGGGCCCGGCGAGGAGGAAGCCGCGCTCGTCGCGCAGCACCGTGCCGTCCAGCCAGTCGGTCAGCGGGGCGGCGCCGATGAACACGAACAGCCAGCCCGCGTCGACCTGCTCGGTGCGGCCGGTCGCCACGTCCCGCAGCGTCAACCGCTCCAGACGACCGGTGCCGTGCGCGGACTCCACGACGGTGCCGCCGCGGACCGAGATGTTGGGGGCTTCCTCGATCTGCCGGACCAGGTAGTGCGACATCGACGACGACAGCGACTCGCCGCGCACCAGCAGCGTGACCGACTTCGCCCCCCGGGAGAGGTACATCGCCGCCTGCCCCGCGGAGTTCGCGCCGCCGACGATGTAGACGTCCTGGTCCTGGCAGGACGCCGCCTCGGTGAGCGCCGAGCCGTAGAAGACGCCGCAGCCCGTCAGCTCGTCGCAGCCCGGTGCCCGCAACTGCCGGTACTGCACACCCGTCGCCAGGATCACGCAGTGCGCCATGACCGCCGAGCCGTCGGAGAAGCGCACCGTGCGGGCCGCGCCGCCGACCTCCAGGCCGGTCACCTCGCGGGCGGTGAGGATCTCGGCGCCGAACCTCGTCGCCTGCCGCCTGGCCCGGTCGGTGAGCTGCGCGCCGGAGACGCCGTCGGGAAAGCCCAGGTAGTTCTCGATGCGGGAGCTCTGACCGGCCTGGCCGCCGGTGGCCGACCGCTCCACCAGGACCGTGCGCAGGCCCTCGGACGCCCCGTAGACCGCCGCGCCGAGCCCCGCCGGCCCGCCGCCGACGACGACCAGGTCGTAGAAGTCCGCGGCGGGCGTCGTCGCCAGGCCGACGCGGGCGGCGAGTTCGGGCGTGTCGGGTTCGACCAGCGGGTCGCCCCCGGGGGTGACGACGAGCGGCAGCCGCCGCCCGTCCTGCCCGGCCGCCTCCAGCAGCCGCCGGCCCTCGGGTTCCTCCGCCGAGTACCAGCGGTAGGGCACCTGGTTGCGGGCCAGGAACTCCCGCACCTGCGAGGAGCGTGCCGACCAGCGGTGCCCGACCACCTTGGTGCTGGGCACCGGCCGGAAGTCGCTGCACCGCCAGGCGTGCAGCAGGTCGTCGAGGACCGGGTAGAGCTTCTCCTCCGGGGGGTCCCACGGCTTGAGCAGGTAGTGGTCCAGGTCGACGACGTTGATCGCGTCGATGGCCGCGCCGGTGTCCGCGTACGCGGTCAGCAGCACCCGCCGGGCGCCCGGGTAGACGTCCATCGCCCGTTCGAGGAACTCGATGCCGTTCATCTGCGGCATGCGGTAGTCGGCCAGGATCACCGCCACCGGGTCGCCGCGCAGCTTCAGCTCGCCGAGGGCCTGGAGCGCCGACTCGCCGGACTCCGCGCGCACGATCCGGTACGACTCGCCGTACCGGCGTCTGAGGTCGCGGGCGACGGCGCGGGACACCCCCGGATCGTCGTCCACGGTCAGGATCACGGTCCGCGTCGTGTCGGCGGCCTGTGCCATGGAACTCCCACCCCGTGCGGTCGGTGTCGCGGCACGGCCGACCGCGGCAGTCGCGGCCGTCGCACCGGCTCGACGCCCATCGTATGTTCGATCCACGATCCCCGCTCAGGGTCCGGGGCGCCCGCTCAGGGTCCGGGGCGCCCGCTCCGCTCCGCGGCGCGTGCGGAAGACTCGACCCTGAAGACGACGGGGACGACATGAGGGAGGCAGCCGGATGACAGGCCCGATCACGGTGGGGATCGACGGAACGGACGAGAGCCTCGCCGCGCTGGCCTGGGCGGCCAGGGAGGCGGTGCGGCGCGGTACGGCGCTGCGTGTGGTGCACGCCTGGGAGTTCGAGCCGCACACCGCGGCCGACGTGGCCGACCGGGTCAGCCAGGAACGGTGGGTGCGCGACGCGGTCGGGGAGGCGGTGCGGGAGGTGTCCACCCGCCACCCGGAGCTGGAGGTGTCGGCGGACGTGCTGGAGGGCCCCGCCGTGGAGGTGCTGCTGCGGGCGGAAGCCGACGCCGGCATGCTGGTGCTGGGCTCGCGCGGGCACGGACCGCTCGTGGGGTTCCTGCTCGGCTCCGTCGGCCGGCAGGTGATCGCCGAGGCGACGGGCCCCGTGGTGCTGGTGCGCGCCGGCGACGACGCCGGGGCGGAGGCGGGCGGCAGGGAGATCGTCGTCGGACAGCAGGGCGAGCCGGAGGACAGCGCCGACACCCTGCGGTTCGCCTTCGAGGCGGCCGCCGCACGCGGCGCCACCCTCCGCGTCGTGCGGGCCTGGACGCTGCCGCCGGTGTTCGCCTACAGCCCCGCCTCGATGCAGTTGCTGGACGACGCGGGCGGTCTGGAACCGTACGAGAGCAAGGCCCTGTCGACGGCCCTCCAGCCGTGGCGGGAGCAGTTCCCGCAGGTGCGGGTGGTCGAGCACGTCGAGATGGGAAGCGCCGGGCAGGTGCTGCTGTCGGTGGCCGGGCGGGCCCAGCTGATGGTGGTGGGCCGCCGGGCCCACCGGACCGCCGTCGGCGCCCGTGTCGGTTCGGTGGCGCACGGTGTGCTGCACCACGCCGCCTGCCCGGTCGCCGTGGTCCCGCACACCTGAGCCGTCACTCGGGGACCGGCGGCGCGAGCGAGTCGCGGGCACGGGGCAGGATGTGCGCGATGTAGTCCGCGACCGCCGTCTCCAGGCCGATGTCGTGCTGTGCGCGCTCCGACAGGTACCAGCGGTGTTCGAGGAGTTCGTGGTAGATCTCCGCCGGGTCCATGGAGCCGCGCAGCCCGGTCGGCACGGAGCGCACCATGGGGCGGAACACGTCCCGCACCCAGCGGTGCGCCAGCACCTCGGGGCGGGCCGCGAGCGGGTCTCCCGGGGCGTGGTCCTCCTGGGTGGCCATCCAGCTCTCCAGGTCGTTCAGCAGCCGGCGGGCCTGGTTCTCCTCGGCGTCCAGGCCGGTCAGGCGCAGGAGCTGGCGCTGGTGGTGCCCGGCGTCGACGACCTTGGGCACGAAGGTGACCGTGTCCCCGGCGGTGGAGTGCCCGATCTGCATCTCGGCCACGTCGAAGCCGAGGTCGTTCAGGCGGCGTATCCGGCGCTCGATGTAGTGGTACTTGCCCGCCGGGTACACCGAGGTGCGGGTCAGCTCCTGCCACAGGTCGCGGTAGCGGGCGCAGATCTCGGTGCCGAACTCGACCGGGTCCACCGACGGGTGCAGCGCCCCCGACGCCTCCAGGTCCAGCAGCTCCCCGCTGATGTTCACCCGGGCCAGGTCGAGGTCGTAGTCCCGCTGCCCGGGGCTCAGCCGCGGGTGCAGCTCGCCGGTCTCGGCGTCCACCAGGTACGCGGCGTAGGCGCCCGCGTCCCGGCGGAAGAGGGTGTTGGACAGGGAGCAGTCCCCCCAGGCGAACCCGGCCAGGTGCAGCCGCACCAGCAGCACCGCCAGGGCGTCCATCAGGCGGTGCATGGTCGCGGGGCGCATCGTGGTCTCGAACATCGAGCGGTACGGCTGCGACCCGCGCAGGTGCCGGGTGATCAGCACCGGTTCCAGCGGGGCACCTGCGGCGTCGCTGCGGCCGGTGACCACGGCGAGCGCGTCGACGGCGGGGATGCCGAGCCGGTCGAGGTCGCGCAGGAGCGTGTACTCGCGCTGCGCGGGCCGCTCGGCGAGCTCCTTCACGGCGACCACCTCGGTGCCGGCACGGGCGTAGCGTACGACGTGCCGGGAGATGCCGCGGGGCAGCGGTACGAGGTGGTGCTCGGGCCACTCCTCCAGCGGCAGCTGCCAGGGCAGTTCCAGCAGCAGCGCGGGGTGCTCCGGATTGGTGGCGTCGATCTGCAGGGCCATGGCCAGAGCCTAAGGCCTGCGTCGGGGGTGCGGCCGCGGCGGCCCGGCCGCCGCCCCGCTGCCGTGCCGGGCTCAGGTGACCCGTTCGCGTGCCTGCCGTACCGCCGACCGCGTCGGCCCCCGGTGCGCGGGCCCGTGGCCGGGCAGCAGCACGTCCGCGTCGAGCCGTTCGAGGGTGTCGAGGGAGGCGAGAGCGGCGGTCCGCTCGTGGTGGAACATCCGGGGCAGCAGCTGCGGGCCCTCCCTGCGGGACGTCGGGTGGCCGCTGACCAGGGCGTCGCCGGAGACCAGCACCCCGGCGTGCGGGAGGTGGAAGGCGCAGTGGCCGAGGGTGTGGCCCGGTGTGTGCACCGGGGTCGGGCGGCCGGGGAGGTCCAGCGGTGCGCCGGTGGCGAACGCCTCGGGCGCCTCGACCGGCACGTGCGCGGTGCCGCCGGAGCGGATCGCGCGCACCGCCCAGGGCAGCACGCCCGGCCGCCAGCCGTTGGCCAGCACCGTGCCGACCGACACCTGGTGCAGGAACTCCCGGCGGGCGTGCGGGACTTCCGCCTGGTGCAGGCGCACCGGCGTGCCGTGTGCGGCGCTCAGGTACTCGGCCGAGCCCAGGTGGTCGGTGTGCGCGTGGGAGATCAGGACCGCCACCAGCGCCTCGGGTGAACTGCCCACCGCGGTCAGTGAGTCCAGCAGGAGTTCCCGGTCCCCGGGGTAGCCGGTGTCGACCAGGGTGGCGGCCTCCCCCTCGGTGAGGATCACCCAGTTGGTGTGGGAGCCGTGCACCAGGTAGGTGCCGTCGGCGACTTGCCGCACGTCTGCCCGCATGTCCGTCCCGTTCGGTGAGGTTCCGTAACCGACGGACACAGGAAAGCAGACCGGCGCGCCGCGGCCGCCGGCGGGGCGCCGCCTCCCCGGGGTCTCAGCGGACGCCGCGGGGGCGGAACTGCACGCTGATGCGCGGGCCGGTGACCCGGGCGGACTTCGGTACGCAGTGCTCCCAGGTGCGCTGGCAGGAGCCGCCCATCACGATCAGGTCGCCGTGCCCCAGCGGACGGCGTACCGCCGGCCCCCCGCCCACCGGGCGCAGCAGCAGGTCCCGGGGTGTGCCCACGGAGAGGATCGCGACCATGGTGTCCTCGCGGGCGCCGCGGCCGATGCGGTCGCCGTGCCAGGCGACGCTGTCCCGCCCGTCCCGGTAGTGGCACAGGCCGGCCGTGGCGAACGGCTCGCCGAGCTCCGCGGCGTAGTGCGCGGACAGTGCCTCGCGCGCCTCGCGGAGCACCGGGTGCGGCAGC
Source organism: Streptomyces sp. MS06 (assembly GCF_047200655.1). Classification (NCBI taxonomy): domain Bacteria; kingdom Bacillati; phylum Actinomycetota; class Actinomycetes; order Kitasatosporales; family Streptomycetaceae; genus Streptomyces; species Streptomyces sp. MS06. The sequence goes on along the minus strand of NZ_JBJZOJ010000040.1, from coordinate 51,415 downwards.
GGGTCGTCCGGGCCGTAGAACGCCAGCAGCCGGGGTACGTCCACGACCCGCTCGTACATCGCCCGGCGCTCGGCCCGCCACGGCACCTCGGCGGCCAGCCGGTCGAAGAGCGCGCCGGAACCGCTCAGCCAGCCGGGGAGCGCGTCGATCCAGGCTCCGGAGCCCAGCTCGGTCCGCCGGGCACCCCCGAGCGGTCCGAGCCGGACCTCGTCGGTCTGGTCGAAGAGGGAGCCCTGGAGGTGCACGGTCATGGCTCCAGGATACGCCCTATTCGAAAATGTGTTCCCCTGTGTGGGGTGGGGTGGCCGGACCCCGCCGTCCCCCGACTCTCCACGTGCCGCCCGGCCCCTTTCGATACATCGATGTATCGGATACGTTCACGTATCGAAAAGGAGGGCGGGACATGAGCGAACAGCAGCCGGCCAGGCGGGTCACCCGGCGCCGCGCGCGGACCCGGGCGCAGCTGCTCGACGCGGCCTTCACCGTCTTCGCGGCCAAGGGGTTCGGCCGGGTCTCCATCGAGGAGGTCTGCGAGGCCGCCGGTTACAGCCGCGGTGCCTTCTACTCCAACTTCGCCACCCTCGACGAACTGTTCTTCGCGCTCTACCGCGAGCGCGCCGACCTCATCGCCGACCAGGTCGCCGGAGCCCTCGCGCTGGACGGCCCCGAGCTCGACGTGCCGGCGTCCGTGGACCGCGTCACCGATGTGCTGCTGCTCGACGTGGACTGGCTTCTGGTCAAGACGGACTTCCTGGTCCGCGCCGCCCGTGCCCCCGAGGTCGCCCGCACCCTGCTGGAACACCGGGAGCGACTGCGCCGCGCGATCGCGGAGCGGCTCGCCCGCTCCGCACGGGGCCGGGCGCTGCCCGCCGTGCTCGGCGACGCGGACGGCGCGGCGCACGCCGTGGTCGCCGCCTACGACGGCGTCACCACCCAGCTCCTGCTCGACAAGGACGTCGCACACGCGCGCGCCTGGCTGAAACAACTGCTCACCGCGCTGCTCACGAGCGGCGGCGGCACCGTCGAACACTGAAGGGAACGATCGCATGGACGCGGACGTCATCGTCGTCGGAGCCGGCCTCGCCGGGCTGGTCGCCGCGCACGAACTGACCAGCCGGGGCCGCCGGGTCGCGCTGGTCGACCAGGAGAACGCCGCCAACCTCGGCGGCCAGGCCTTCTGGTCCCTCGGCGGGCTGTTCCTCGTCGACTCGCCCGAGCAGCGGCGCCTGGGCATCAGCGACTCCCTCGACCTGGCCTGGACCGACTGGCAGGGCAGTGCGCGGTTCGACCGGCAGGAGGACGAGGACTCCTGGGCGGTGCGCTGGGCGCGGTCCTACGTCGAGTGGGCGGCGGGGGAGAAGCGCTCCTGGCTCGCCGGGCACGGCATCCGGCTGCTGCCCACGGTCGGCTGGGCCGAGCGCGGAGACCTCCGCGCGGACGGGCACGGCAACTCCGTGCCCCGCTTCCACATCGCCTGGGGCACCGGCACCGGAGTCGTCGAACCCTTCACCGCCCACGCTCGGCAGGCCGCCCGGGACGGGCTGCTCACCTTCCACCACCGGCACCGGGTCGACGCCCTGGTGCTGGAGGACGGCGGGGCGCGAGGCGTCCGGGGGAAGGTCCTCGCCGCCGACGACTCGCCCCGCGGCGTGGCGTCCAACCGGGAGGAGACGGCCGACTTCCACCTCACCGCCCAGGCCGTGATCGTCACCTCCGGCGGTATCGGCGCCGACCACGACCTGGTCCGCCGCCACTGGCCCGCCCGCCTGGGCACCCCGCCCGCCGAGATGGTCACCGGCGTCCCCGCCTACGTCGACGGGCGGATGCTCGACATCAGCGCCGAGGCGGGCGTACGGCTGGTCAACCGCGACCGCATGTGGCACTACACCGAGGGCCTGCAGAACTGGAACCCCGTCTGGCCCGGCCACGGCATCCGCATCCTGCCCGGCCCGTCCTCCCTGTGGTTCGACGCCCTCGGCCGCCGCCTGCCCGACCCCTGCCTGCCCGGCTACGACACCCTGGGCACCCTCAGGCACCTGCGCACCACCGAGGACCTCGCGGGACACGACCACTCCTGGTTCATCCTCACCCGGAAGATCGTCGAGAAGGAGTTCGCGCTGTCCGGCTCGGAGCAGAACCCGGACATCACCGCCAAGGACCGCAAGGCCGTGCTGCGCGACCGGCTGCTGGGAAAGGGCGCGCCCGCCCCGGTCGCCGACTTCCTCCGGCACGGCGCGGACTTCGTGGTCGCCGACACCCTGGAACGGCTGGTCGAGAAGATGAACGGCCTCACCGCCGAACCGCTGCTGGACGCCGCCGAGGTGCGCCGCCAGATCGAGGCCCGCGACCTGCAGCTCGCCAACCCCTACGCCAAGGACTCCCAGGTGCAGGGCATCCGCAACGCCCGCCGCTACCTCGGCGACCGCCTCGGCCGGGTCGCCGCCCCGCACCGTCTCCTCGACCCCGACGCGGGCCCGCTGATCGGAGTCAAGCTGCACATCCTCACCCGCAAGACCCTCGGCGGGATCCAGACCGACCTCGACTCGCGTGCGCTGGGCTCCGACGGCACCCCCGTCGACGGCCTCTACGCCGCCGGGGAGGTCGCCGGGTTCGGCGGGGGCGGTGTGCACGGCTACAACGCGCTGGAGGGCACCTTCCTCGGCGGCTGCCTGTTCTCGGGGCGCGCGGCCGGCCGGGCCGCGGCGCGCCAGGTGGACTGAACCGGCGGGCGGGGCGGGCTCGGCCCGTTGGGACCGGTCGGCCGAACCCGGTGGGCCGGGCGCGGCCGACCCGTCGGGCAGGCTCGGCGGGGTGGGCGGGCCCGCCCGTGGCGGACCCGCGCCCGTCCCTCAGTCGTGGAGCAGGCCGGCCAGCACCGCCGCGTGGCTGTGCTCGGGGTCCCGGGACGCCGTCAGCAGTGTCACCGGCCCCCTGCGGGCCAGTTCCCGCAGGCTCCCGAGCAGTTCGACCGAGTCGGGAGCGGCGAGCTCGGCCCGGTAGCGGGAGCGGAAGTCCTCGAACGACGCCCGGTCCGCGTGGTACCAGCGGCGCAGTTCGGTCGACGGGGTGACCCCCTTCGGCCACTCGTCCACCCGAGCGGCGTCCTTGGTCAGTCCGCGCGGCCACAGCCGGTCGACCAGGACGCGCACCCCGTCGTCCGGCTCGGCCGGTTCGTACACCCGGCGTACCCGCACGCTCATGGAGGACCACCTCCGAGACGACCCTGCCCCGACCCTGTCGAGCCTAGTTCCGGGGACGGGGCCGCGCCGCCCCGCAGGGACCGCGCGGCCACCGCCGCCACCGCCTCGGCCACGGCCACCAGCGCGGGGGAGTCCAGCTTCCACTGCTGCCAGTGCAGCGTGACGTCGACGGGCCGGTCCGGCGCCAGGTCCACGAGGCGTCCGGCGCGCAGCAGCGGCTCCGCCTGGACCTCGGGCACCATGCCCCAGCCCAGTCCTGCCGCGACCGCGGTGACGAAGCCCTCCGAGGTCGGCACATGGTGGCGCTCGCGGGCGGCTCCCCGCCGCTGCCCGAGGCCGCGCACGAACCCGTCCTGGAAGTCGTCCCGCCGGTCGAAGACCACCACCGGAGCCTCCGGGAGCGCGTCCCGCAGCCGTCCGGCCAGCCGCTGCTCGGCGAACGCCGGCGCGGCGACGGGCAGGTAGCGCATCCGCCCCAGCACGCGCACCGAGCAGCCCGGCACCGGATCCGGTGACGAGGTCACCGCCGCCATCACCAGCCCCTCCCGCAGCAGCGCCGCCGTGTGGTCCTCGTCCTCCCGGCGCAGCTCGAAGCAGAGCCGCAGGGCCGGCGGAACGCGGGTGAGGGCGCCGAGGAACCAGGTCGCCAGCGAGTCCGCGTTCACCGCCACCGAGACCCGCGTCGGCTCGCCCGCCCCGCTCAGGCCCAGTTCGGTCCGGGCGTCCTGCTCCAGCCGTGCCACCTGGCGGGCCAGCCGCACCAGTACCGAGCCCGACTCGGTGGGCCGGACCGGTTTGGTGCGCAGCAGCAGCACCCGGCCGGTGCGCTCCTCCAGCGCCTTCACCCGCTGGCTGACCGCCGAGGGCGTCAGGTGCAGCGTGACCGCCGCCGCCTCGAAGGTGCCCTCGTCCACCACGGCCAGCAGCGTCCGCACCTGGTCCAGCGGCAGGTCTTCCCTCATGGCGACATCACGAGAGCTAATGTTACGTAAGAATCCTTAGCTGTACGCCGGGTGATCGCTTCCGTACCGTCGTGCCCATGTCCAGCGCACTCGCCGCCGCGGCGGCCGGTTTCGGTACCGGTCTGTCGCTCATCGTCGCCATCGGCGCCCAGAACGCCTTCGTCCTGCGCCAGGGGATCCGCCGGCACGCGGTCCTCGCCGTCGTCGGCATCTGCGCCCTGTCGGACGCCGTCCTGATCGCTCTCGGGGTGGGCGGCGTGGGGGCGCTGGTGGTGGCCTGGCCGGGCGCGCTCACCGCGGTCGGCTGGGCGGGCGGCGCCTTCCTGCTCTGCTACGGGGCCCTCGCCGCCCGCCGCGTGCTCCGGCCCGGCGCGCTGAGCGCGGAGGGCGAGGCGGCGGGATCGCGGCGGCGTGCCGTGCTGACCTGTCTGGCGATGACCTGGCTGAATCCGCACGTCTACCTGGACACCGTGTTCCTCCTCGGCTCGGTCGCCGCCGACCGCGGTGCGCTGCGCTGGACGTTCGGTCTGGGCGCCGTCCTGGCGAGCCTGTGCTGGTTCGCCACGCTGGGATTCGGTGCCCGGATGCTGAGCGGTCCGCTGGCGCGCCCCGCGGCCTGGCGGGTGCTGGACGGCCTGGTCGCCGCCACGATGATCACTCTCGGCTCGACGCTCATCGCCGGAACCTGAGCACATGTGTGCGATCCCTCCGCCGGCGCTGCGATAGTGAACCTCGCACGAAAGATGTAACGACCAGCCAGGGGCCCCGTGGACAGCAGCGACATCAGCGAGCCGAGCGACATCGGAGAGGCCGGCGGCCTCGGCGAGACGAGCGGCGCCGGCGGGCCGGGCGCCGGCAGGACCGGCCTTCTCGGCCAGAACCGCGAGAACCCCGGGAGTCGGGAAAGCGGCGGGAGCGGCGAGAACGCCGGGAGCGGGGAGAACGCCGGGACCGGACGCGCGGACCGGGCCGACCGTGCGGCCGCGCGAGGTGGCTTTGGGGGTGCCGGGGAACGGGAGTCGGCCGCGGAGGCTCCGGAGCGGGAGAACGGGCGGGGCTGGCGCCGCTGGGCCATGGACACCCGGCCGCTGCGCCGGCCCGCGTTCCGGCGCCTGTGGTCCTCCACCATCGTCACCGCGGTCGGCAGCCAGCTCACCGCCGTAGCCGTGCCCAAGCAGATCTACGACATCACCGGATCCTCGGCCTGGGTCGGCTACGCCAGCCTGGCCGGTCTGGTGCCCATGGTGGTGTTCGCGCTGTGGGGCGGGGCGGTCGCCGACACCGTGGACCGCCGCCGGCTGCTCCTCGTCACCAACAGCGGCATCGCGGTCACCTCCGTGCTGTTCTGGCTCCAGGCGGCCGGGGGACTGGAGTCGGTGGCCGTGCTCATGGTGCTGCTCGCCGTGCAGCAGGCGTTCTTCGGACTGAACTCACCCGCTCGCAACGCCTCCATCGCCCGCCTGGTCCCCGCCGGGGAACTCGCCGCGGCGGGCGCCCTCGGCTCGACGGTGATGCAGACCGGGCTGGTCGTCGGACCGCTGCTGGCCGGTGTGCTGATCCCGGTGATCGGCCTGCCGGAGCTGTACCTGATCGACGCCCTGGCCCTGTGCGTCACGGTGTGGGCGGTACTGCGGCTGCCGCCCCTCCCTCCGCTGGACGGACGGGCGGTGCGGCGGGCCGGACTGCGGCAGGTCGCCGAGGGCTTCCGGTACATCTCCGGGCACAGGGTGCTGCTGCTGTCCTTCCTCGCCGATGTCGTCGCGATGGTCCTCGGCATGCCCCGCGCCCTGTTCCCGCAGCTGGCCGCCGAGACCTTCGCCCCCTACGGGCAGGGACTCGCGCTCGGTCTGCTGTTCGCGGCGATCCCCATCGGAGCGGTGCTCGGCGGCCTGCTCTCCGGGACGTTCTCCAGAGCGCGCCGGCACGGCTGGATGGTCATCGGCGCCGTCGTCGCGTGGGGGGCCGCCGTCACCGGGTTCGGGCTGAGCGACAGCCTGTGGGTGGCGGTGGCGTTCCTGGCCGCCGGCGGTGTCGCGGACATGGTCTCGATGGTCTTCCGCGGTGCGATCCTGCTGTCCGCCGCCACCGACGAGATGCGCGGCCGCATGCAGGGGGTCTTCACGGTGGTCGTCGCCGGCGGCCCGCGCCTGGCCGACGTGCTGCACGGCACCGCGGGCTCGGTCTTCGGACCCCGGGCGGCCGCGGCCGGCGGCGGCCTGCTCGTCGTGGTCGTGATGCTGGCCCTCGCGGCGGCGGTGCCCGCCCTGCGGCGCTACCGGATCTGACCCGGCCGGGCCGCTCAGTACGTGTGGCGGTGCAGGTGGTACTGCTCCATCAGCTTGTTGCGGGTCGCCTCCAGCCGGTGGGCGAGGATCTCGGCCACGATCCGCATCAGGGACACGCCGAGGGCCGGGTCCTCCTCGCACAGCCGCAGCACCGGCCGGGCCTCGAAGGCGTAGGCGCGCACCGGGCTGAAGGCCTCCGCCCCGAAGTCCCACAGGTAGGGCGGGAACAGCCAGGACCAGCCGAGCAGGTCGCCCGCGCCGAGGCTGGCGACCGTGATGCGCTGGATCTCCGTCACCTGCTGGGTGAGGGAGACGGAGCCCGACCGGATGACCCAGAAGCGGTCGGCCGGGCCGCCGGCCTCGAAGATCCGGGCGTCCTCGGGGAAGGAGACCTCCTCGGCGAGTTCCATCAGGCGTGCCCGCTGCGGCGGGGGAAGGGCGGTCAGGAGTTTCGTCGCTTTCGTCATGGCGCGGGACTCCTCGACGTGCGATCGGTGCCGGAACCTCGTGGGGCTTATGCCCATTTCAGCCGCTGATCGCCCCTCGGGCACCTCGGCGGAGACCGGGGCGCTCCGCGGCGCTGCCCGGCAGCCCGCGTCCGGGCATGAAGAAGCCCTGGCTGGACGGGGGAAACCAGCCAGGGCCGTAAACGGTGGTGCACGGAGGACGGTCACGGTCGACCCCGTCACCACTTATGTGTGAACGATAAACCATCTGCCGGTGCCGCCGGTAATCGGAACCGGGTCACGTGACCGGTTTCACTCGGGCCCCACCCGGGAGCCCGGAGCGTCCGGAGCACGCCCCGCCGGGCAGGCCGGAGCACGCCCCGCCGGGCAGGCCGGAGCACGCCCCGCCGGGCCGGCCGTCAGCCCTGCCGGTGGCCGCCGGGGGTGAGGACCTCGTCCAGCACCCGCAGCACCGCCTCGTACGCCGTCGCGCGCACCGTCGCCTCGTCCAGTCCCGGACCGCTGCGTTCCCGCCAGGAGTGCGCCTCCCGCTCGGCACAGGCCCGGGCCCGCTGCAAGCGGCGTACCAGCTCGTCCGAATGCACCACGTCCGCCATCCCTTACGCGTACCCCCATCCGGTCGGCCGACCGCCACCGCCCGCTGCCCACTGCGGGGTTTGACGCGCCGCAGCCCGGTCAGCCGAACTGCGAGGCACACGACACCGCACACCGCGGCGGCCGCCGGTGGCACCACGCCCCCTCCCGGCCGCCCCCAGCAGAGCCGGCCCGCCACACCGCAGCAGCCAGGGAGCGAAAGGATGCGCGCACCGCAGCACCGGACCGACATTCCCGCAGAACCGCCCGCGACCGTCCGCCCGGCCGCCTGGCGTCCGGCGGACGTCCGCCGGGCCGTGCGCCGCGCCGTGCACCGCAGGTGCCGGGAGACCGGGTCCGCCTGTGACGAGGAAGCCCTCTCCGACGCGCTGCTCGTCGCCTCCGAGCTGACCTCCAACGCCATCCTGCACGGCGGGGGCGTCACGGACGTGCGCATCGGGATGGAGGAGCGGACGGTGCGCGTCTCCGTCTGCGACCGTAGCGACCTGCCCCCCGTAGAGGCGCCGCCCGTCGATTCCGCGGGTCGCCGGCGTGCCGGCGGGCGGGGCTGGCCGATCGTCCGCCACCTCTCGCGGGACGTGCGGGTGGCGGCTCTCCCGGCCGGCGGCAAGTGCGTCACCGCCCGGGTGCACGTGTTCTGAGAATCCTCTCCGGCCCGGTGGTGTTTGCGCCCGGAGCGGGAGGGCACTCGACGAGCCGTGCTTCGGACCGGAGGCGCGCCAGCGGGAGCGGCTTCAGGCCGTCCGGCCCCATGGTCCGGGCGGCCGCGGCAACTCCCGTGATCATTCCCTGAGACCCCGTTCAGGAGCGATCCGCATGCGCACCGACATGTCGACGAGCAGCCCGGCCACGGCCCCGCGGCCGGTCCGGCCGCACGACGACACCCCCGACACCGCGACCCTGTTCGCCCGGCTCGCCGCCCTGGACGACGGCCCCGAACGCGAAGCCCTCCGCGACGAACTGGTCACCGCCTGGCTCCCCATGGCGCACCGCATCGCCGGCCGGTTCCGCGACCGCGGGGAGTCCCTGGAGGACCTGCGCCAGGTGGCTGCCCTGGGCCTGGTCAAGGCCGTCGACCGCTACGACCCCGCCCGCGGGGCCTTCGAGAGCTACGCCGTGCCGACCGTCACCGGTGAGGTCAAGCGCCACTTCCGGGACCGGATGTGGGCGCTGCGGGTACCGCGCCGGGTGCAGGAGCTGCGCAACAAGGTGCGGCTCGCCCGGCGCGACCTCACCCAGCACCCGGGTACACCCGAGCCCTCCGCGGCCGACATCGCCGCGCACTGCGGGCTGACGGAGGAGGAGGTGCACACGGGCCTGGAGGCACTGGACAGCTTCAGCACGCTCTCCCTGGACGCCGAGGTGTCCTCCCAGGACGACGGATACAGCCTCGCGGACACCCTGGGCGCCGCCGACGCCTCCTACGAGGTGGTCGTCGACCGGGAGTCCGCCAAGGAAGGCCTGCGCAGGCTGCCCGAACGCGAGCGCGCCATCCTCTACATGCGCTTCTTCGAGGACATGACCCAGAGCCGCATCGCCGACCGGCTCGGTATCTCCCAGATGCACGTCTCGCGCCTGATCAACCGCAGCTGCGCCCGCATCCGGGACGAGGCGCTGGGAGCGCACCGGGCCGTCGGCGCGGCCTGAGCCGCCACCCGGCCGCCCCTCCCGGAGCACGGCCGGGAGGGGCGGCCGGGCGCCGCCGGGTGCAGGTGCCTTACCTCCTTCGGGGCCGAACGGCCCGGAAGGAGGTCTGACCGCACGCCGTACGGGAACACGAAGAAAATGGACGAATCAGAGCTCCCCCCGGAGGAACGTCCCGTCGACGTCTACCTCGGTCTGCTGCGGGTGAAGATGGACGCCGAGGACTTCCAGGTGCTGCTGGGCCTCGTCGAACCGGTCCTGCAGGCGATCGACGAACAACGCACCGCGGGTATCGACCTGGTCCTGGACGGCGGGGGCACCGACGAACTGCCCCAGGAGATCCGCGACGAGGCCGCGCTGGTCATCGCCGCCGCCGTGACCGGCCGGCTGGACAACCAGGTGATCGAGATCAAGGTGGAGGACTCCGAGCCGGTCCGGGTGGTCACCGACGCGGACACCGCGTCCGACCCGGAGAGCCGCGACCGCATCGCCGACTACCTGCGCGCCCGCCGCCGGCAAAACGAGGAACTGCGCGGCATCGCCGAGGCCAGCGGACTGCCCACGGACTTCTGAAGACCGCAGGCCGCCCCGCCCCGCCCGGACGCGCAGGGGCCGCAGACCCAGGCGCCCGGACGCGGACCGGCTCCCGGGCGGGGAGTGCGGACCCGGTGGCGGTCCGGGTCGGCGGCGACCACCCGGGGCCCGGGCGGCCGTGAGCCCCCGGCCGGTACGGGCGGCGGCTCGCGGCCGGTACGGGAGTCAGCCGTCGGCCGGTGAGGTGCGCGGCACGTCCAGCGGGCGGGCCAGGCCCACCACGGCCTCGTCCAACCGCTGCAGATGCCGCAGCACGCGGTCGGTGATCCGCCCGTAGCGGGGCGCCTCCGCGTTCCCGGGGGCCAGCAGCGCGGCGATACTGCGGCCGGTGACGACGGGGATCCGGCTGTGCTCGTCGGCGACCCGTGCGGAGAGCGCCCCGATGTTGTCCACGATGCGGCGCCCGGCACCGCGCAGCCGGGGATCGGCCGCGATCGAGGGATGGGTCGGCAGCAGCTCCGCCATCGCCGCCAGCGACCGCGCGTGGTAGGCGCAGGTCTCCAGCAGCGCCACCACGTACCGGGCACCGGTGCGCCGGGTGCGCAGCGGGCTCGCCGGATGCGTCAGCGGCTGCACCGCCGCTCTCAGATCCGCCAGCGCCTGGTCCAGACTCCGGGCCCGGTCCAGCAGATCCGCCGCCGGCCCGCCGCTGAGCTGCTCGACCGCCGCCTCGGTGACCTCTGCCAGCCGCACCAGAGCGGTGCCCAGCAGGTCCTGGGTGCGCTGGTGGGTCGGCACCGGAAGCACCACGGCCGCCGCGAACACCCCGCACGCCGCACCCAGCGCCGTCTCCTCCACCCGCAGCAGCAGCACGGACAGGCTGTAGGTGTGCAGCAGCGTGTACAGCAGCCCCAGTGCCGCGGTGACGAAGAACGACATCGCCGTGTACGACAGCGGAGCCGTGTAGAACATGGCGAACACGAAGACCAGCACCAGTGCGAACGCCGTCCAGGTGTGGTTCCCGACCAGGCCGGCCAGCAGGATGCCCGCGACCACGCCGAGCACCGTGCCCAGCAACCGCCGGTACCCCTTCACCAGGATCTCGCCGGTGGACGAGGTGTTGATGAACACGATCCAGCAGGTCAGCACCGCCCAGTACCAGCGCTGCGTGGAGAGCAGTTCCCCGCCGGCGATGGCGAGAGCGGAGCCCACCGTCACCTGCACCGCCGCCCGCGTGGTGGGCCGGCGCAGTCCGGTGAGCTGCTCCTGGCTCTCGAGCTCGACCTCCTCCGCTCCGCCGATCGCGGCGTCCTCGGCGTCGAGTTCCTCCCGCGAGCGGGTGGTGGCGGGGGAGTCGTCGGACTCGTCCTGCGGTCCCTCCAGTGCCGTGCGCAGGCCCAGCACCGCGCGGGCGGCCTCCCCGATGCCCCGGTAGACGTCCTGCACCGCCGGTGCGGCGGCCGGCAGGTTCTCCTCGTCGCGATAGCCGAGCAGCCGGTTGCGCACCTGGGCGAGTGCGGCGCTCCGCCGGGCGGCCGGTTCCAGGACCAGCAGCCGCAGCGCCGGCAGATCGCGCCGCAGGCCGTCGATCGCCGCGTCCCGTACCTGAAGGCTCCCGCCCGCCGGTACCGGCGCCCCCGGCAGGTGCAGTGTCAGCGTGTCGGCGCGTTCGGTGCCGCGCGCGGTGAGCAGCAGCAGCCCCAGCCGCTCGGCGGCGATCTCGGCATCCGCGACACGCCGCTGCACCAGACGGGCCGTCGACTCGTCGGCGGTGCCCTCGGACAGCCGCGCCTGGATCATCAGCGCCGTCTCGTGCAGCCGGGCGTTGCACTCGCGCACCTCCGCCAGCGCCTTCGCCGCCTCGTCGGGCCCCGCGTCCAGCAACTCCTCCTGCGCGGCCAGCAACCGGGCCAGCCGGGCCCGGAACGCCAGCCGCAGCCGCTCCAGGACGCCCGCCGGCGTCACCGGAACAACGGCGAACCGCATCAGCGCACAGCAGCCGATCGCGACCGCGACGGAGCCGCACAGCGAGGGCAGCGAGGAGACGGTGGCGCCGACGAACAGCGACACGAAGTACACCTGGAAGCCGATCAGCCCCAGGGCCGTGCCCCGGTCACCGAACCGGCGGCCGTAGACGGCGAAGAAGATCAACACCACGAAGAAGGCGTCGCCGACCGCCACCCGGCTGTTCAGCACGGCACCCAGCGACAGCGAGGTGAGCGCCACCGGCAGTGCCGCGGCCAGCGTGACGGCCTGCCGGGAGCGCTGCTTCTCCCGGATGGCGAAGGTGGCCACCATCGCCGTGATCGCCCCGGCCACCAGATGGGTGACCGGGGCGCCCAGCAGACTCAGCACGGTGACGGTCAGGAACATCGAGCCGGCCGTCCGGAGCCCGGCGACGAGCCGCAGGAGTCCCGGGTCGAACGCCGCGATCAGATCCCGCAGCCGGGCCCGGCCCGAACGCTCAGCTCCCCTCACGGCGCAGTGTCACTCCCGCCTCCGGCTCACGTCGTGGTCGCGTGCCCAGCATGGCACGGTGCGCCCGCTCGGCCCGCGGCGGCTCACCCGCCGACCGGGCGGCCCTCCTCGACATGGGCCCGCACCTGTTCCGGTGCCAGGTAGGTGTGGGTGTACTCGAAGTCCTTCAGCTTGGCCGGCCGGCGGGCCTGGAAACCGGTGCGGACGAAGTCGTCGCCCGCGACCGCGTTCAGCGTCCAGTTCGTCGCCACCCGCACCTTGGCGACATTGGTGCGCATCGCCCACCAGTGGTAGCCGCGGGCCGCGAACTGGGCGGGCAGGCCGTGCAGTTCGACGCCCAGCGGTTTGGACACCGCGTCCCGGCCGCCGAGGTCGACCACCAGCCCGAGGTCGCCGTGCTCGTACGGGCTCAGCGGCTGCCCCCGGAGCGTGGCGATGACGTTGTCGGCCGCCGTCCTGCCCTGCCGGGAGGCGTGCTGGGCCGTCGGCGGGCACACCGAACCGTTCTCGCCCGCCAGATCGGGCACGGCGGCGGCGTCGCCGAGCGCGAACACCCCGTCCTCGCGGGGCAGGACCAGCTCGGGTGTGACCGCGAGGCGTCCGCGCACGGTCTCGGCGCCGAGGGTGGCGATCAGCGGGCTCGCCACCACTCCGGCGGTCCAGATCAGCGTGTGCGTCGGGACCACCCGGCCGTCGGTGAAGGTGACCTCCTCCGGTCCCGCCTTGGCGATCGACACCCCCAGCGAGATCTCGATGCCGCGCCGGCGGAGGATCTCCTGGGCGCTGCGGCCGAGCTTCTCGCCCAGCTCCGGCATCAGCTTCGGCGCGATGTCGATCAGATGCCACCTGATCAGCCGGGGATCCAGCCGGGGATAGCGGCGGACCGCGCCGTGGGTCAGCCTCTGCAGGCAGGCCGCGGTCTCGGTGCCCGCGTACCCGGCGCCCACGACCACGAACTGCAGCCGTGCCGCGCGTTCGGCCGGGTCCTTGCTGGCGTCGGCGAGGTCGAGCTGGGAGATGACGTGGTCGCGGATGTAGGCGGCCTCCGCGAGCGTCTTCATGCCGAACGCGTGGTCGACCAGCCCGGGGATGTCGAAGGTGCGGGTCACGCTGCCCGGGGCAAGCACGATGTAGTCGTACCGTTCGTCGACGACCTCGTCGGTGATCGTGCGGATCACGCACACCTTGGCCTTCAGGTCCACGCCGATCGCGCCACCCGGGATGATCCGGGTGCGGTACTTGCCGCTGCGGCGCAGGGACAGCGCGATCGACTGCGGCGTCAGCACACCGGAGGCGACCTGGGGCAGCAGCGGCAGGTAGAGCTGGTAGGAGAACGGCGTCACCAGTGTCAGGTCGGCCTCGCCGGGGGAGAGCCGGCGCTCCAGTCGCCGCACGCACTCCACTCCCGCGAAACCCGCGCCGACCACCAGGATCCTGGGTCGTGTCACGATGTCCATCCCTTCTGCGGAGATGTGCGGCGGCCCGCCACGACGTCGCCGGGGCCCGTCGGAACGCTGCCGCGCGTCTCGTCGATCCCACCGCGTCCGCGGCCGTCCCGCCAGTCGAGCACGTCGGGCGGAGGTACGCGCGCAGCCCCAGTCTGCCCGCTTTCCCCTGCTTCGTCCTGTGCGCGACCCGCGCCGCGTACCGGCGGCCGGACCCGCCCTCACGCCTCCCGGCGCCGTGAAGCCGGCCCGTCCACCAGCGCCAGAGCGGCGTCGACGCCGTCCGACACCGGCACCATGGTGCTCACGCCGGTCAGGTCCAGGACCCGGCGGACGGCCGCGGCGGGCGCCATGACGTGCACGCTGCCCGACCGCTCGGCCGCCTCGTGGTGGACGCGGAGGACGGCGTTCATACCGGAGGAGTCCATGAACGGCACCGAGGACAGCTCGAGGAGCAGATGCCGACGGCCCTCGCGGAGCTGCTCCAGCAGCCGCTGCTGGAACTCCGACGCCGTGTCGAAGTCCAGGTGACCGGCCACGGTGACCAGGGCGACGTCGTCACGGACCCGGGAGACCTGCACGGACAAGGGGTTCTGGGCAAGCGGCATCTCTACCTCCGGCGGGGGCACGGGCGGCCGGCGCTTCGATCTCACAGCGCCTCCCCGCTTACCCCCGAAACCCCGCGCCATGCCGAACCGCCGCCGGGGCACGACGGCCTACCAGGGCAGGAACACGTGCACGTCCTTCCCGCGCGCGTCCGTGACCACGCTCACCTGGGTGCACAACGTCTCCACGAGGTACCAGCCGATGCCGCCGCTGCCGCTCGGGTGGAACGGGCGCGGCGCGGGGGCCGTCGTGCTGGTGTCGTGCAGCGTCACGTGCACCCCGTCGAACGTGCGGCGCATCCGCAGTTCGAACGGCCCCGGCGCGTACTGCACGGCGTTGGCAGCCAGTTCGGCCACGATCAGCACGATGTCGTGCCAGCACTCCGACGCAGCGGGCGGTTCGACCCGGGCCAGGTCGTCGAGGAACTCCTCGGCGGCCAGCCGGGCCCCGGTCACGTCCTGCGGCTCACCCGGGAAGGCCGCGGCCCTGCTCGGGATCCCGTGGAACGCCAGCGACTCGTCTCCGCGCGGCTCGTCTGCCATGTCTTCTTTCCTGCCCGGGCGTCAGCAGAGTCGTCACACCCTCTCGTGCGTGTCCGGCCCCCGGGTTCCCGTTCACCGTCGGGATACGCCCCCTGCTGCGTCGCCCGCGGCACCGATCCCCCAGGGCCCCTGCGCCGCCCGCCGTCGAGCCCTGCGCTCCGCCGCGGCACTGGGCCACCCCTGCCCGGCGAACGTCACCGGAACACATCGTCCCGGTCGTCCCAGCCGAGCACCTCCTCCGGCACGCCCTGCCACGCCTGCCGCGAACGGGCCTCGTACATCGCCTCGATCTCGGCCGCGCAGTGCCGCACGATCGCGTCCCGGCGAAGCTTCATCGACGGCGTCAGCAGGCCGTTCGCCTGGTCGAACGGCTTGGGCAGGATCCGGAAGACCCGGACGCACTCGGCGCGCGAGACCGCGCTGTTGGCCGTGGCCACCGCGCGACGTATCTCCTCCCGCAGCGCGTTCTCCTCACGGTCCTCCCGGCTCACGGGGCCGCCCTGCACGGCCAGACCGCCCCGCCAGTGCGCCAGGAACTCCGGGTCGAGGGTGATCAGCGCGCCCACGCACGGCCGCCCGTCACCGACCACCACCGCCTGCCCGATCAGCGGGTGCATCCGCAGCCGCTGCTCCAGCGGAGCCGGGGCGACGCTGATGCCCCCGCTGGTGACGATGACGTCCTTCTTGCGGCCGGTGATGGCGAGATAGCCCTCCGCGTCCAGGTGGCCGAGATCGCCGGTGGCCAGCCAGCCGCCGCGCAGCGCGGTCCGCGTCGCGTTCTCCTCGTTCACATAGCCCTGGAACACCGAGGGCCCGCGGACCAGGATCTCCCCGTCGCCCGCGACCCGGATCTCGGTTCCGGGCAGCGCCTGCCCGACGGTCCCCGACTTCTCCCGGCCGAGCGGCTGCACCGTGAGTCCGCCGCCGGCCTCGGTGAGCCCGTACCCGTCGTTCACGAAGATGCCGATGCCCTCGAAGAACAGGGACAGTTCGGGGTGCAGCGACGAGCCCCCCGACGTGGCCCGGCGCACCCGGCCGCCCAGTGAGGCACGCAGCCGCCGGTACACCGTCCGCTCGTACAGCGCGTGCTGGACGCGCAGATCGAGGCCGGGCCCCGAGCCCCGTCCCAGCCGCTGCCGCTCCACCGCCGCGGCGAAGTCCCGCGCGGTCCGCGCCGCCCGCTCGAACAGGGCACCGCGGCCCGCCTGCTGGGCCGTGCGGAGGAAGTTCTTGTAGATCTTCTCGAACACCGACGGCACGGCGAAGAGGTAGGTCGGCCGGAAGGACCGCAGCGCCGCCGACAGCGCCGACTCGCTGAGCTCCGGCTCGTGGCCCATGAGCACACCGCCCCGCAGGCACATCCCCTGCACCATCAGCCCGTAGACGTGCGAGAAGGGCAGGAACGCCAGCACCGAGGGCTGCTCACCGGGCGGTGCCGCGGTGTGCCCCCAACCTGCCATCAGCACGTCGCACGGGCTCGCCAGCGCCCGGTGGCTGAGCGCGCAGCCCAGCGGCCGGCCGGAGGTGCCGGAGGTGTACACGACGGCCGCGGTGGAGTCCGGCAGGACGATCCGGCGCAACGACTCCACCGTGGTCAGCGGCACCGGGTCGCCCTGCGCCACGAGCTGCGGCAGCGCTCCCGCGTCCAGCTGCCACACGTGCCGCAGCAGCGGCAGCGAGGCGCACACCGAGCCCACCGTCATCACACCCGGCTCGTCCTCGGCGACCACGCCCACGCAGCCGGCGTCCCGGAGGATGAACTCCACCTGGTCGCGTGCGGACGCCGGATGGATCGGCACGACCTCGGCGCCCGCCGCCCACAGCGCGTAGCAGAGGACCGTCCACTCGTAGCGGGTACGCGACATGATCGCCACCCGGTCGCCCGGTGAGATCCCGCAGGCGACCAGCCCCTTCGCCAGGTCGGCCACCTCGTCCCGCACCTCGATCGCGGCGACCTCCTCCCAGGCGCCGGCCGCGGTGCGGCGGGCGAGCATCGGGAGGGTGGGTTCGCGGTCCGCGGTCTCGAACACGCTGTCCGCCAGCCCGCAGGTCAGGGGCGGCACGGCCGGGGGAGCGAGGGCGGACTCGGGCATGCGCTGCTCCTGGGGTGGACGGGGCGGTACCGCCGATGGGCTGCGCGGTCGGCGGTGGTCGAATGTAGCCCAGGAAATGCCCGCCGGTAACGGGAACGGGGAACGCGTTTCCGCTTGGTGACCTCGGCGTCCCGCGAGGCCGGAGGGAACGCGCCACCGCCGGCGCCACCGCCGGCGCCGGCCCCGGGCGCACCACGCCCGGCCCGCACGGCGGACCCCCGCCCCTCCCTCAGCGCGGCCGGGGGGCGGCCGCGAGCGCCGCGTGCCCGCGGCCGACCGCCGCACCGGGTGCCCGGGGTCCGCACGGCCCCCCTGCGCGGCGCGCTGCCGTGACGGCGGGGAGGGGGGGGGGGGGGGGGGGAGGGGGGCGTCCCCCCCCCCCCCCCCCCCCCCCCCCCCCCCCCCCCCCCCCCCCCCCCCCCCCCCCCCCCCCCCCCCCCCCCCCCCCCCCCCCCCCCCCCCCCCCCCCCCCCCCCCCCCCCCCCGCGGCGTTGCGCCGGGGGTGTGCGCTCCCGCCGGGCGGGCCGGGCACGGCGAACGGCGACCATCGCTCCGCTCCGGCGGGGCGCTACGGCAGAATCACCGGCATGGGGATAGTCGCCGGCTTGGACAGCTCGCCCGATTTCACTCGCATCGTGGTCTGCGACGCGGACACGGGTGCCGTGCTGCGTCAGGGATACGCGCCGCATCCGCTGGAGAGCCCGGAGGGCGGGAGGCGTCCCAGCGACGTCGATCCGCAGGCCTGGCTGCTCTCCCTGGGCGAGGCGGCGGGCGGAGGGCTGCTGGAGGCCGTTCAGGCCATCGGCGTGTCGGCGCAGCAGAACGCGGTCGTGCCGCTGGACGCCCAGGGCGGCACCGTACGTCCGGCGCTGGTCGGCGGGGACCGGCGGGCGCAGGTCGCCGCGGCCGACCTGATCGACGCGCTCGGCGGGCGGGAGGCCTGGGCGCAGGCGGTGGGCAGCGTGCCGGCGGCCGCGCAGCCGGTGACCAAGCTGCGCTGGCTGGCCCGCGCCGAGCCGGAGAACGCGGCCCGTGTCGCGGTGCTGCTGCAGGCGCACGACTGGCTGGTGTGGCAGTTGCTGGGGCGGCCGGCCCGGCGGACGACGGACCGGGGCGGGGCGTCCGGCACCGGCTACTGGTCGGCGGCGACCGGGGCCTACCGGCCCGATCTGGTCGAGCTGGCGCTCGGTCACCAGGTCCTGCTGCCGGAGGTGATCGGCCCGTCCGAGGCGGCCGGTACGACGCCGGAGGGGCTGCTGATCTCCGCCGGGACCGGCGAGACCATGGCGGCCGCGTTCGGGCTCGGGATCTCTCGCGGCGACGCGGTGGTGTCGCTGGGCGCCTCCGGGTCGGTGATGGCGGTCCACCCCGAGGCGCTCGTCGACAGCACCGGGATGATCACCTCGCTGGCCGACGCGACCGGTATGCACCTGCCGGTGGTGACCACCTCCAACGCGGTGCGCGCCCTGCGGGGAACCGCCGAGCTGCTGGGGCTGCCCGATCTGGAGGGCCTGTCGGAGCTGGCGATGAAGTCGACACCGGGCGCGCACGGGCTGGTGCTGCTCCCCTATCTGGAGGGCGAGCGCACTCCGCAGCTTCCGCACACCGCCGGCACCCTGGCCGGGCTGCGGCGGGAGTCGATGAAGCCGGAGCATCTGGCGCGGGCCGCGTTCGAGGGCATGCTGTGCGGGCTCGCGGACGCGTTGGACGTGCTGCGCGGCCGGGGCGTGGAGGTGCGGCGGATCTTCCTGCTCGGTGCGGCCGCCGAGCTGCCCGCCGTGCAGGCGGCGGCGCCCGCGCTGTTCGGGGTGCCGGTCGTCGTCCCGCAGCCGGCGGACTACACGGCGATCGGCGCCGCCCGGCAGGCCGCGTGGGCGCTCGGCGCGTCCCGGGGCGCCCTGGACCCGCACACCCCGCCTCCCTGGCAGGGCGCGGCGGCGCAGGTCCTGGAGCCGGGCGAGGAGCTGGCGGTGGGGCAGGCGGTACGGCAGCAGTACGTGTCGGTGCGCGAGCAGACCCATCCCGGAGCGTTCCGCCCGTAGGTACGGTTCCGCGCTGCAGGCGCGGTTCCGCGCTGCGAGCGAGGATCCGGCCCACCGCACGAATCCGACTGCCGGCGCGGTCCCGGCCACAGGCGCGATCCCGACCGCAGGCGCGATCCCGACCGCAGGCGAGGTCCCGGCCGCAGGCGAGGTCCCGACTGCGGGCGCGATCCCGACCGCCGGTGCGAATCCGCCCCGTGGGGGTGAAACCGCCCGCGGGCCCGAATCCGCCCGTGGGTGCGAAACGGCAGTCCGATGGGTTAATCGGTTGAGGTAACACCGGTGGAGTGCCCGACGATAGGGGCCAGGGGCGATCGTCCACCCCCCCACGATGCCGACTCCGAGAGACCCAGCGTGCTCATACGACTACTGCGGACCTATCTCAGGCCCTACAAGAAACCCATCGCCCTGCTGGTGGCGCTGCAGTTCCTGCAGACCTGCGCCACTCTCTACCTGCCCACCCTGAACGCCGACATCATCGACAACGGGGTCGTCAACGGCGACAGCGGCTACATCCTGTCCTACGGCGGCCTGATGATCGGCATCTCGCTGGCGCAGGTCGTGTGCAACATCGGCGCCGTGTACTTCGGCGCGCGTACCGCGTCGGCGCTCGGCCGGGACGTGCGGACCGCCGTCTTCGACCGGGTGCAGTCGTTCTCCTCGCGTGAGGTCGGTCACTTCGGCGCGCCCTCGCTGATCACCCGCACCACCAACGACGTGCAGCAGGTCCAGATGCTGGCCCTGATGTCGTTCACCCTGATGGTGTCGGCGCCCATCATGTGCGTGGGCGGCATCGTGATGGCCCTGGGGCTGGACGTCCCGCTGTCCGGGGTGCTGGTCGCGGTGGTGCCGGTGCTGGGGATCTGCGTGACGCTGATCGTGCGGCGGCTGCGTCCGCTGTTCCGGTCCATGCAGAAGCGGCTGGACACGGTGAACCGGGTGCTGCGCGAGCAGATCACCGGCAACCGGGTGATCCGCGCCTTCGTCCGCGACGAGTACGAGCAGCGTCGGTTCGGGAAGGCCAACGCCGACCTCACCGACAAGGCCCTCGCCACCGGCAACCTCCTCGCACTGATGTTCCCGATGGTGATGACGACGGTGAACGTGTCGTCCATCGCGGTGGTGTGGTTCGGTGCGCACCGCATCGACAGCGGCGGGATGCAGATCGGTGATCTGACCGCCTTCCTCGCCTATCTGATGCAGATCGTGATGTCCGTGATGATGGCCACCTTCATGTTCATGATGGTGCCGCGTGCGGAGGTCTGCGCCGAACGCATCCAGGAGGTGCTGGGCACTGAGTCGAGCGTGGTGCCGCCGTCGGCGCCGGTGACCGAGCTGCGCCGGCACGGCCACCTGGAGATCCGGGACGCCGGGTTCCGCTACCCGGGTGCCGAGGAGCCGGTGCTCAAGTCGATCGGCCTGACCGCCCGGCCGGGCGAGGTGACGGCGGTGATCGGCTCCACCGGCAGCGGAAAGTCGACCCTGCTGGGCCTGGTGCCGCGGCTGTTCGACGCGACCGACGGGGAGGTGCTCGTCGACGGCGTACCGGTCGCGGAGATCGACCCGCAGGTGCTGGCGCGGACGGTCGGACTGGTGCCGCAGAAGCCCTACCTGTTCGCCGGCACGGTCGCCACCAACCTGCGCTACGGCAATCCGGACGCCACCGACGCGGAGCTGTGGCAGGCCCTGGAGGTGGCTCAGGCCAGGGACTTCGTGGAGCAGTTGGACGGCGGGCTCGACGCGCCGATCTCACAGGGCGGCACCAACGTCTCCGGCGGTCAGCGGCAGCGCCTCGCGATCGCCCGCACGCTGGTGCAGCGTCCGGAGATCTACCTCTTCGACGACTCCTTCTCCGCCCTCGACTACGCCACCGACGCGGCGCTGCGGACGGCGCTCACCGAGGAGACCGCCGAGTCGACCGTGGTGATCGTCGCCCAGCGGGTGTCGACCATCCGGGACGCCGACCGGATCATGGTGCTGGACGAGGGCCGGGTCGTCGGCACCGGCCGGCACCACGAACTGATGGCGGGCAACGAGACCTACCGGGAGATCGTGCTCTCCCAGCTCACGGAAGCGGAGGCTGCCTGATGGCCGGGCCGATGGGGCGGATGATGGCCGGGGGCGGCCCGGACAACCGCTCGATGGACTTCAAGGTGTCGGGCCGGCGGCTCGTCACCCGGTTCGCGCCGGAACGGGCCACGATCGTCACGCTGCTGGCCTGCGTGGTGTTCAGCGTCGGACTGAACGTGATCGGGCCGAAGATCCTCGGCCGCGCCACCGACCTGGTCTTCGGCGGCATCGTCGGCCGGAGCACGCCGGCCGGCCAGTCGAAGGAGCAGGTCCTCGACTCGATGCGGCAGCACGGTCAGGGCGGCGTCGCCGACATGCTCAGCGGCACGGACTTCACACCGGGCGAGGGCATCGACTTCGGCGCCGTGGGGCAGGTGCTGCTGCTGGCGCTGTGCACCTTCGTCACCGCGGGCCTGCTGATGGCGGTCGCGACCCGGCTGGTCAACCGGGCCGTCAACCGCACCATGTACCGGATGCGGGAGGACGTGCAGGGCAAGCTGTCGCGGCTGCCGCTGTCGTACTTCGACAAGCGGCAGCGCGGCGAGGTGCTGTCGCGGGCCACCAACGACATCGACAACATCGGGCAGACGCTGCAGCAGTCGATGGGCCAGCTGATCAACGCGATGCTGACGATCATCGGCGTGCTGGCGATGATGTTCTACGTGTCGTGGATCCTCGCGCTGGTCGCGCTGGTGACGGTGCCGCTGTCGTTCGTGGTCGCCACCCGGGTGGGCAAGCGGTCGCAGCCGCACTTCGTGCAGCAGTGGCGGTCGACGGGCGCGCTGAACGCGCACATCGAGGAGATGTACACCGGGCACACCCTGGTGAAGGTGTTCGGCCGGCAGGACGAGTCCGCCGCGCAGTTCGCCGAGCAGAACGAGGCGCTGTACGAGGCCGGGTTCCGGGCGCAGTTCAACAGCGGGATCATGCAGCCGCTGATGATGTTCGTGTCGAACCTCAACTACGTGCTGGTCGCGGTGGTCGGCGGTCTGCGGGTCGCCACCGGCGCGCTGTCCATCGGCGACGTGCAGGCCTTCATCCAGTACTCGCGCCAGTTCTCGATGCCGCTGACGCAGGTGGCGTCGATGGCGAACCTGGTGCAGTCCGGTGTCGCCTCGGCGGAACGCGTCTTCGAACTCCTGGACGCGCCGGAGCAGGAGGCGGACCCGGTGCCGGGCGAGAAGCCGGACGAACTGCTCGGGCGGGTGGAGCTGGAGAAGATCTCCTTCCGCTACGACCCGGACAAGCCGCTGATCGAGGACCTGTCGCTGAAGGCGGAGCCGGGGCACACGGTGGCCATCGTCGGCCCGACCGGCGCCGGCAAGACCACCCTGGTGAACCTGCTGATGCGGTTCTACGAGGTGTCCGGCGGCCGGATCACCCTGGACGGCACCGACGTGGCGCGGATGACCCGGGACGACCTGCGCGCCGGGATCGGCATGGTGCTGCAGGACACCTGGCTGTTCGGCGGCACCATCGCGGAGAACATCGCCTACGGCGCCTCCCGGGACGTCACCCGCGGAGAGGTCGAGGAGGCGGCGCGGGCCGCGCACGCGGACCGGTTCATCCGCACCCTGCCGGACGGCTACGACACCGTCATCGACGACGAGGGCGCGGGCGTCAGCGCGGGTGAGAAGCAGCTCATCACCATCGCGCGGGCGTTCCTGTCCGATCCGGCGATCCTGGTCCTGGACGAGGCGACCAGCTCCGTCGACACCCGGACCGAGGTGCTGATCCAGAAGGCGATGGCGAAGCTGGCGCACGGGCGCACCTCGTTCGTCATCGCGCACCGGCTGTCGACGATCCGGGACGCGGACACGATCCTCGTGATGGAGAACGGGTCGATCGTGGAGCAGGGTGCGCACGAGGAGCTGCTGGCCGCGGGCGGGGCCTACGCCCGGTTGTACCGGGCGCAGTTCGCGCAGGCGGTCGCCGAGGTGGACTGACCGGACCGCGGGCCGGAGGGCGCTCCCCGCGGGGAGCGGCCTCCGGGTCAGTCCAGGTAGCCGCGGAGCTGGTCGGCGAAGGCGTGGTCGCGGAGCTTGTTGAGGGTCTTGGACTCGATCTGCCGTATCCGCTCCCGGGTCACGCCGAAGATGCGGCCGATCTCCTCCAGGGTCCGCGGGCGTCCGTCGACGAGGCCGTACCGGAGCTGGACGACCCTGCGTTCGCGTTCGCCGAGGGTGGAGAGCACCGCGTCCAGGTGCTCGCGCAGCAGCAGGAACGCCGCCGACTCCACCGGCGAGGTGGCGTCGCCGTCCTCGATGAGGTCGCCGAGGGCGACGTCCTCCTCCTCGCCGACCGGGGCGTGCAGCGAGACGGGTTCCTGGGCCAGGCGCAGGACCTCCCCGACCCGCTCGGGCGGCAGGTCGAGCTGGGCGGCGACCTCCTGCGGGGTGGGCTCGTAGCCGCGTTCCTGGAGCATCCGGCGCTGCACCCGGACCACCCGGTTGATCAGTTCCACCACGTGCACCGGGACGCGGATGGTGCGGGCCTGGTCGGCCAGCGCCCGCGACATGGCCTGGCGGATCCACCAGGTGGCGTAGGTGGAGAACTTGTAGCCGCGCGCGTAGTCGAACTTCTCGACGGCCCGGATCAGGCCGAGGTTTCCCTCCTGGACCAGGTCGAGCATGGTCAGTCCGCGGCCGACGTACCGCTTCGCCACGGACACCACGAGCCGCAGGTTCGCCTCGATGAGGCGGCGTTTGGCGAGGCGGCCCATGACGACCAGGCGGTCCAGGTCGAGGGCGAGCCGGCTGTCCAGGTCGGCGGCGCCGCCCAGTTTCTCCTCGGCGAACAGGCCCGCCTCGACCCGGCGGGCGAGGTCGACCTCCTCGGCCGCGGTGAGCAGCGGGATGCGGCCGATCTCGCGGAGGTACTGCCGGAACAGGTCCGAGGAGGGGCCGCCGGTGTCGGCACGGGCGGGGCGCGGCGGCTCGGCGGGCTCCACGGCCGGGGCGGCGGCCGGCTCCACTGACTCGGCGGCCGGGGCGGCGGCCGGCTCCACTGACTCGGCGGCCGGGGCGGCGGGCTCGGCGGCCGCGGAGGCGTCCGCGGTTCCGGCGGGCGGCTCCACGGCGTCCGGGGCGGCCTGCGGGCCGGCGGGGGCCGCGGGCCGGGGTGCGGTCCGGCCCTGCGGGGGCACGGTGAGCAGGACGTCGCTGTCGGCGTCCGGCGCCGGGCCGTCCGGGGCGAGGGCGGTACGCGCGTCGGTCTGGGCGAGGGTCCGGGTCTGCACGGGGGCGACCTCCAGGGTGATCGCTGCGTAAGGGTGCGGCAGCGGTACTTCGGGAGCGGAGTCGGCGGCCTCGCCGCTGTCCGTCCCGTACGCGATGAGCGGAACCGCGGGGGTGTGCGGCCCGTGGGAGACGGGCCGGCCGCGCTCCGAGGACTCAGGCACCGGACCCAGTGTGGAGTACGACACATCGCCGAAACGAGGGGCGTGCGGTGACTTTTTGCATCCGGTTCGTGACCCGGTGGTTATCCCGGCCGGGAGGCGGCGGCCGCGGCGCGGTCCCGAACGGGCCGTGCGCCCGGGTGGTCGTCCCGGCCGGGGGCGGCGGCCCCGGTCCGGAGCGGGCAGTGCACCCGGTGGCCGGGGTCAGCCGGAGGGGGTGCTCACAGCGCGGTCGCGCCGTGCTCCCGCAGTGCCTGGTCGTACTGCTGGAGGACCCACAGCTCGTTCTGCACGGCGGCCAGTTCGGCCGGGTCGTCGACGGTGCCGAGGCGGGTGAGCCGGCCCTGGATGTCGCGGACCCGGCGTTCCACGGCCCGCCGGCGCACGGTGACCAGTTGCTCGCCCGCGTAGTTCTCGTCGACGGTCCGGCGCAGGATCGCCTCCACCGCCAGCTCGGTCACCATCGCCCGCACCGCGTCGTCGGGGGCGGCCTCCCGGACCCGGATCAGGTACTCCTGCGGGTCCTGCACGCCCCACTCGGCGCCCCCGGCCTCCAGGACGGCCTGCCGTACGGCGGCGTAGGGCGGCGCGGTGAACTCGTCGACGCCGTACGCGTCGAAGGCCGGGGAGACCAGTTCGGGGCGCTGGAGGGCGAGCTTGAGCAGCTCGCGCTCGGTGGCGAAGACGGGGTTGCGGAGGTTGAGGGCGGGGCCGCGGGGAGCCGCCGCGGCGGGGGCGGCCCACTGCTCGCGGGGGGCGGCCTGCTGGGGGGCGCGGCCGCCGCGCTCGCGCGCCCAGCGGGCGAGCTGGGCCACCCGCCGGACGACGAACTGGGTGTCGAGGATGCCGAGCATGCCGGCGAGCTGGACGGCGACCTCGTGCTGGGCGCCGCTGTTCTTGATCCGCGCGACGACCGGCGCGGCCTCGTCGAGCGCGGACGCCCGCCCGGCCGGGGTGTCGAGGTCGTAGCGGGCGACGATCTGCCGCAGCGCGAACTCGAACAGCGGGGTGCGGGGTTCGGCCAGGTCGGCGACGGCCTCGTCGCCCTTGGCGAGGCGCAGCTCGCAGGGGTCCATGCCGTCCGGGGCGACGGCGATGTAGGTCTCGGCGGCGAACTTCTGGTCGTCCTCGAAGGCGCGCAGGGCAGCCTTCTGGCCTGCCGCGTCGCCGTCGAAGGTGAAGATGACGCGGGCCGAGCCGTTGTCCATCAGGAGCCGGCGGAGGATCTTGATGTGGTCGCCGCCGAAGGCGGTGCCGCAGGTGGCGATGGCGGTGGTGACGCCGGCGAGGTGGCAGGCCATGACGTCGGTGTAGCCCTCGACGACGACCGCGCGGCTGCTCTTCGCGATGTCTTTCTTGGCCAGGTCGATGCCGTAGAGGACCTGGGACTTGCGGTAGATCGCGGTCTCGGGGGTGTTGAGGTACTTGGGGCCGTTGTCGGCCTCGTAGAGCTTGCGGGCGCCGAAGCCGACGACGTCGCCGCCGATGTCGCGGATCGGCCACATCAGCCGGCCGCGGAAGCGGTCGATGGGGCCGCGGCGGCCCTCCTGGGCGAGGCCGGACAGCACCAGTTCCTTGTCGGAGAAGCCCTTGCCGCGCAGGTAGCGGGTGAGGTGGTCCCAGCCCTGGGGGCTGTAGCCGACGCCGAAGTGCACGGCGGACGCCTGGTCGAAGCCGCGTTCGGCGAGGAAGACGCGGCCGGTCTCCGCCTCGGGGGAGGTGGCGAGCTGCTCGGCGTACCACTCGGCGGCGATCTTGTGGGCCTCGACCAGGCGGATGCGCTCACCGCGCTGGTGGGCCGGGTTGTAGCCGCCCTCCTCGTAGCGCAGGGTGATGCCGGCCTGGGCGGCGAGGCGCTCGACGGACTCCGAGAAGGAGAGGTGGTCGACCTTCATCACGAACGTGATGGTGTCGCCGCCCTCCTGGCAGCCGAAGCAGTGGAAGAGTCCCTTGCTGGGGCTGACCTGGAAGGACGGTGACTTCTCGTCGTGGAAGGGGCACAGGCCCTTGAGGTTGCCGCCGCCCGCGTTGCGCAGCTGGAGGTACTCGGACACCACGGCGTCGATCGGGACCGCGTCCCTGACCGCCTTCACGTCCTCGTCGTTGATCCGTCCTGCCACGCGTGAAGTCTACGGGGGCAGGACGACAGCTACGGGACGAGCCCGTCCAGCGGAACGTGCGGGTCCGCCAGTGCCTCGGTGTCGACCGGGGCGCCGGAGCGGATCAGCCGCTGGATCGGCTCGGTGACGTCCCAGACGTTGACGTTCATCCCGGCGAGCACCCGGTTCTCCTTCACCCAGAAGGCGACGAACTCGCGTTTCCCGGCGTCCCCGCGGATGACCACCTCGTCGTAGGTGCCGGGGGGCGCCCAGCCGGAGTACTCCATGCCGAGGTCGTACTGGTCGGAGAAGAAGTAGGGCACGCGGTCGTAGACGACGTCCAGCCCGAGCATGGCGCGGGCGGCGGCCGGGCCGCCGTTGAGGGCGTTGGCCCAGTGCTCGACGCGCAGCCGGGTGTCGAACAGGGCGTGCGGGAAGGACGCCACGTCGCCCGCGGCGAAGATGTCGGGGTCGGAGGTGCGCAGCCGCTCGTCGACGGCGATGCCGCCGCCGTGGGCGCGGTCGGCGATCTCCAGTCCGGCCGCCTCGGCGAGGCCGGTGCGCGGGGCGGCGCCGATCGCGGCGAGGACCGCGTGCGCGGGGTGCTCCTCGCCGTCGTCGGTGCGGGCGGCCAGCACCATGCCGTCCTGGCCGGCGATCTCGGTCAGCCGGGCGCCGAAGTGGAAGCGGACGCCGCGCTCGCGGTGCAGTTCCCCGAAGAGCCCGCCGAGCTCGGGGCCGAGCACGCCGTGCAGGGGGGTCGGCTCGGGTTCGACGACGGTGACCTCGGCGCCGTACTCGCGGGCCGCCGCCGCGACCTCCAGGCCGATCCAGCCGGCGCCCGCGATCACGAGGTGGCCGTTGTCCCGGCCGAGGGAGGCGAGCACGCCCTTGAGCCGTTCGGCGTGCGAGAGGCGGCGCAGGTGGTGCACGCCGGCCAGGTCGGTGCCCGGGATGTCCAGGCGCCGGGGTTCGGCGCCGGTGGCGAGCAGCAGCCTGTCGTAGCGGACGGTGCCGCCGTCCTCGCCGAAGCGGACCGTCTTCGCGGCGCGGTCGACGGTGTCGACGGTCTGGCCGAGGTGCAGCTCGACGTCGTTGCGGGCGTACCAGGCGGGCTCGTGCACGAAGACGCTGTCGCGTTCCTCCTTGCCGAGCAGGTAGCCCTTGGACAGCGGAGGGCGCTCGTACGGGTGGTCGCGTTCGTCGCAGATCAGTATCACGCGCCCGTTGAACCCCTCCGCGCGGAGCGTCTCGGCCGCCTTCGCGCCGGCCAGGCCGCCTCCGACGATGACGAATGTCTGATCCGCGTCGACCACTTGATGCCTCCTCTTTACGGTGCCGCCACATGGGAGCGTCCCGCACGCAGGGTGATGGGGGAAGGGGGAGTGGCCCGATCAGGCCACGGAGGGTCACGTTCGGGTTCGTTCCTGCTCCGGTTCGGGCGGTTTCCGGGCATACATGCCCACCGCGGTGTCACCGATGCGCGGTCAGCCGGGCGTGCAGGGAACGCGCCGAGGCGTCGGTGAGCGAGGCGATCTGATCGACGATCACCCGTTTGCGGGCGCGGTCGTCGCCGGCGGCGTCGAACAGGGCGCGGAACTGGGGGTCCAGCCCGTCCGGGGCGCGGGCGGTGAGCGCCTCTGCCAGCTCGGCGACGACGATCCGCTGGTCGGCCCGCAACCGCTCCTGCTCGGCGCGCTGCATCACGTACCGGTCGGCGACCGCCTTGAGGACCGCGCACTCCAGCCGGGTCTCACGGGGCACGACCAGTTCGGCGGCGTACCGGGTGAGCCGCCCGGCGGTCGCGCCGGACCCCGTGGTCCCCTCGGCTCCCCCGACCCACCGGGCTGTTCCGGCCTCCCGGGCTCCCCCGGCTCCCCCGCCGCCCCGGCTGCCCGGGCGGGGGCCCCAGGCGGCGCGGGTGGCGCCCTCTGCGGCGAGGCAGAAGCGGCCGATGAGCTGGCTGGTGGCGTCCTTCAGCCGGGCCTGCGCGGCCGCGGTGCCGTCGTAGCCGTGCGGCCACCAGTCCTGGTCCTGGAGCCGGTCGAGGGCGGCGTCGAGTTCGGCGGGGTCGGTGCCGGGCGGGGCGTACCGGTCGGCGGCGACCGCGAAGACCTCCTGCCGCTCGGGCGCGGCGTGCAGGCAGTTGGGGTCGATGTGCCCGGCGTGCAGGCCGTCCTCCACGTCGTGCACCGAGTACGCCACGTCGTCGGCCCAGTCCATGACCTGCGCCTCGAAGCAGGCGCGGGTGCCGGGTGCCTCCTTGCGGACCCAGTCGAAGACGGGGCGGTCGTCCTCGTACACGCCGAACTTCGCCGACGCCGGGTCGGTGGGGTGCCCGCCGCGCGGCCAGGGGTACTTGGTGGCGGCGTCGAGGACGGCCCGGGTGAGGTTGAGGCCGACGGAACGCTCGGCGGTGAACCGTTTGGGCTCGATCCGGGTCAGCAGCCGCAGCGACTGGGCGTTGCCCTCGAAGCCGCCGCAGTCCTCGGCGAACTCGTTCAGCGCCTGCTCGCCGTTGTGGCCGAACGGGGGGTGGCCCAGGTCGTGGGAGAGGCAGGCCGCCTCGACCAGGTCCGCGTCGCAGCCGAGCGCGGCGCCGAGCTCCCGGCCGACCTGGGCGCACTCCAGGGAGTGGGTGAGCCGGGTACGCGGGCTCGCGTCCCAGGCCTGGCCCATGCTGCCGGGCGTGACCACCTGCGTCTTCCCGGCCAGGCGGCGCAGCGCGGCGGAGTGCAGCACGCGGGCGCGGTCGCGCTGGAAGGCGGTGCGGCCGGGCCGCTTGTCCGGCTCGGCGACCCAGCGCTCGACGTC
The DNA here is from genome assembly GCF_047200655.1 of Streptomyces sp. MS06. NCBI lineage: Bacteria > Bacillati > Actinomycetota > Actinomycetes > Kitasatosporales > Streptomycetaceae > Streptomyces > Streptomyces sp. MS06. The sequence continues at coordinate 22,143 of NZ_JBJZOJ010000040.1, read as the reverse complement.
GGCCGCGGTGTAGCCGGAGGGCGGGATGTGGTTCTCGTAGGCCTGCGGGGCGGTCCCTTCCATGCCCCGAACAGTAGACGCCGCCGCTGGTCGGCGGGGTGCGCCGGGCGGGACACCGGGCTGGGACCGGCGGGGCGACGCAGGGTTCAGGCCGACGCCAGCGCCGGTTCCGCCGCCGTTTCCGGGTGGGCCAGGGCCTGGTCGTAGCGGTGCAGCACCAGGCGGGCCATCGCCGGGTGGTCGCCCAGCGGGGCGGCGGCGATCCCGGGTGCGGCCTTGGCGCACTGGGTGGCGAACCGGCCCGGCGCGGCGAAGCAGGAGGCGACGGCGACACGGTGCCGGCCGCGGGCGGCCAGGGCGCGTACCGCGGCGTCGACGGTGGGCGTGGCGGCGGAGGCGTACGCCGGCCGGACGGGCACCCCGAGGCGTTCGGCGAGCAGGCGGGCGGTACGGCGGGTGTCTGCGGCCGAGTCGGGGTCGCGGGAGCCCGCGGCGGCCAGCACCACCGCGCTCGCCCGGCGCTCGGCCTCACTGGTACGGGTGCGCCAGCCGGCCTCCACCAGCCGCGCGTACAGCGTCTCCACCAGCAGTGGGTGCGGGCCCAGCGGGGCCGCCAGCCGGGCGCGCACCCGGGACGCGGCGGCCGCCCGCGGGATGTCCCGCTTGACGTGGTGGCCGCGGGCCAGCAGCAGCGGCACCAGGACGGCGGGGGCGCTGCCCAGGCCCGCGAGGGTGTCCGTCAGCAGCGGCTCGTTCAGCTCGATGTGCCCGAGGCGGACCGGCAGCGCGGGGCGCAGTTCCCGGATCCGCTCCAGCAGGCTGTGCGCGGTGTCCAGGGCGCGCGGGTCGCGGCTGCCGTGCGCCACCAGCACCAGTGCGGGCGGGCCCGGACGGCGGCGGCCGTCGGGGGTGACCAGGCTGAGCTGGCCGGCGAGCTGGGTGCGGATCCGGTCCATGAGGTGCGCCGTACTGTCGAGAGGAGCACCGGCCGGACGGCCGGGGCACGGGAGGGACTCGTCGCGCGAGTGGTTCGACGCCGTCATGGACAGAGCCTGCCGGAAGAAGGTTGCGCGCCCGTTGCGTGACCGTGACGGGCGTTTTCCGGGGATTCACGCGGGGGGTGCGGGGGGTGTGAGGGGGCGAGCGCTCCCGGCGGACCGGCGTCGCGGAGCTACTGGACTCCCAACGAGGCACGCCACCGACCGCGGCTCAGATGACACACCCCGTCGGGTGTGATGCGCACGCGGGCTCCCAGCAGCGGCAGCGAGCCCTCCGCGTTCAACCGGTTGCGAATCCGTTCCAGGGCTTCCCACAGGCGTTGCGGACCGCCCTGGTGCACGGTCGGCGGGTCGGTCCACTCGGCGGACGCGCGTGCCCATGATCCGTCCGGGTGCACCAGGTAGGCGGTTCGTGTCCGCCCCCTGGCCTCGTATCCCAGTTCCACGCCCGGCGTGGTGACTTCCAGCATGGACCGGAGTTCCCAGGCGTTCGCCACGTCCACCACGGGATAGCGGCCCGTGCCCGCCACGTCCCCGTCCGCCTCACGGGCGAGGGCGAAAAGTCCGGTGGGGGCGGGCGGGTAGGCCTCAGCGGACCGGGCGAGCATGAACCCCGCCATGTCCCGCGCGACCGTGCCCACCACATCCCCGTCCCGGTCCTTCCAACCGGTGATGATCAGGGAGGTGCGTGCCAAGGTCGTCGCGATGCGTCCGCCGGGTTCCAGGGCGGCGAGCACCGCACGGAGTCCCGGACCGGGGGCGAGCGCGACTGTACACACGATGCGGTCATACGAGCCCGGCACGTTCTCGGTGGCGTCCGCCGTCACCATCCTGGGTCGGTACCCCATGCCCGCGAGCCGGTCCCGCGCCGCACCGACCAGGTACGGGTCCACGTCGAGACTCGTCACGTGGTCGTCCCCGAGTCGGTGGCAGGCATACGCGGTGAGCCCGCCGGCTCCGGTGCCCAGATCCAGCAGGGTCAGTCCGTCCCCCGGTCGCGCGTGTCGGAGCATCCGCACCACCAGGCTCGGCATCGTCGCGGACGACGTGGGAAGTCCCTCGGGCTGGTCTCCGGGATCGGCGTGGTCGGCGTGCAGTGTGCCCACCCGTGTGATCAGGGACCGGTCCGCGTAGGCGGCGTCACTCCATGCCTGCGGGTTGCTCGGCCCGTCACGGACCACCCATCGGCCCGTGCCGTCCGTGTCCCACCAGCGGGGCACCAGCGTGTGTCGGGCGACCTGCGCCACTGGGGCGAGCCATCGTGAGTCAGGGTCGGTCACCTGGTCCGCGAGTCGTGCCGCTCTCGTGCGCCATTCCATGTTGCCGAGCCTTCCAGGTCAGTACGCGGGGTCGCAGGCTTCCGTGTTGGCCGGGTCGCAGTCGCCGGAATCGTTGGGCGGACAGGCGTTCACGCGCAACGGTGGCACCCTCGCGCGGAGTTCCGCCCACGCCGTGGATTTGAACAGCTCGGCGAGTGGGGTTTCCCGCACGTTTCCCGCCGGGAAGTTCCGCGAGAGGACGCACCCGACCACGTCCCCGTTCGAAAGGACGGCGGCGCGTCCGCGGGTACACCTGCCGCACATCTCGTCCCAGGTCGGGGTCTGCCCTGGCAGCAGGGCACGCCCTACGGCGCGTACACGGTCCGTGTTGATGTGCTTCACACCCATGGATTCCAGCTCGGCGCGTGCGGGGGCGACGCGCTGCCCCGGCAGGATGTCCACGATTCCGGCCCGGAGCACGATCCCGCGGTCGACGGCTGCCCGAATGTTGCACCGGGTGCGGACGTGGCTGCCCGCGCGCCCCGTGATTCTGTCGTGTTCGGCGGGGTCGTCGCTGTAGTAGCTCGTCGCGAGAGTCACACCCGCGCGGGTGAACACGTCCCACCAGGAGGGGGCGACATGGAACAGGTTGCTGTAGATCTCCACGTGCAGCCCGAGAGAGAGCGCCTGCTCGGTCAAGTCCCGCCAGTACGGGTGGACGGTCGGCTCACCGCCGATGAGCTGCACGGTGCGGACGCCGAGCGCGGCAGCATCCGTGATGGCACGGTGCCAGTCCGCGGGTGCCATCGTGCCGTGACTCGATTGCGGGCCGGACTCGGACAGGCAGTGGGTGCAGGCGAGCGGGCACTTGCCGGTGATCTCCAGTTCCAGGGAGCGGATACCGGCGAAAGGACTTCCGGCGGGCGGTTCAAGAAGGGCAGTCACGGTGTGGGGGCCTTTCGGTTTTGGGGGTTCGGAGTACGCGGGGATGGGCGGGATCGATGGAGCCGTCGCAGACGAGCAGAGAACGGAGTCGGGCCGCGGGCCTGGTCGTGTACGGGGGCGAGGTTTCAAGACGCCATGTCTACGGGGCATCAGCGTGGATGCAAGGTGGGCAACCGTCCGCCTGTCCCTGAGGTGTCGCGCGCATCGCACTGCCCGCCTGACTCCTGCCCGCTGTTCATGACGGCCGGCCCCGCCACATGACCCACGGGCGTTCGATCACCTCCGCATAGCCGGTGTGTTCGGGGTGCTCGCGCATGTGGGCGAACGCCCAGGTCTGCGGTGCGGTCGGGTCCTCGCTCACGGGAGACCTGGCACCGCAACCGGTGTCGTCCCCGGTGAGCGCGAGGCACCGGAACGCGTACGTCAGCGGCGGGGCGTCATCGTCGCGATCGGGCCGCAGCGTCCAGTCGACGAAGGCGAACCTGCGGCGGGCCGAGGCTGCCACCAGCCGCTCACCCCGGCTGCGCGCGTTGACGCGGGCCGTCTCGGCGCGCAGGCGCTCCGCCGAGTCCGCGGGCCGCACTTCCCGAGGATCAACAGTCCATTCGGCACCGCCGGTCACGGGGCGGAGGGACCAGGCTCCGCACCACGCGCCCCGGAACTCTCCCACCCGCTCCTGCGCGTCCACCATCAGCGTGCCGAGAGCCGGAGCAGGTGGGGGTTCCTGCCGCTCCGCGGGAACGTTCTCTCCGGACACCATCATTCCTCTCCGTAGTGGTTCCACTACCAAGGGATTCAGCGTGACCTAGAGTCGGGTTGTCTTCAACTTACGAGACCTGCTTGTTGAGTTGGGCGGTGACCGGTGAACCGGAAAGAGCTGGACCCCGAGGCATCACCAAGCGCGCGGTTCGGGAAGCTACTTCGCACACTGCGGGATCAGAGAGGATGGACGCAGGATGAGCTGGCGACGCGTGTCGGATGCTCCGGGGCGCACATTTCCGCTGTGGAAACCGGTCGTCGCCCTCCAACTCGTCGATTTGCGGCAAGTCTTGACAGAGCACTCGGCGCCGGAGACATGTTCGAGCGACAGAGTCGGGCCGCTCGTCATACCGCTCTCATCGAGGGGTTCCCGGAGTACGTTTCGCTCGAGGCGCGGGCGGCGGAGATTCGGCTGTACGAAGTGGGCGTCGTCCCTGGGCTTCTGCAGACACTCGAGTACGCGGCGGCATTGGAAGCCGACGCGGTACGGCGGGAAGCGATCACCTGTGAGCAGGCCGACGAGCGGGTTGAACTGGTGGCGCAGCGGCAGAACAGCCTCGATCGGTCGCCGTCCCCCTTGATCACCGCGGTACTTGACGAAAGTTGCATCCGCCGTCCGATGGGAGCCCCCTCGACCATGGATGCCCAGTTCGCCCGCTTGCTGGACTTCGCCGAGCAGCCCAACACGATGTTGCAGGTCGCACCGTTCTCCATGGGAGCACGCAGACCGTTCAGCCTGCCCGTCACGGTTCTCACGATGCCGGACCGCTCGCTGGTCTCCTATGCCGAGTCCACCCATCGGGGCCATCTCGAACGGGAAAGCACGTTCGTACTTCCGATACTGGCGGCCTACCATCAACTGCAAGCCGAAGCGCTGTCGCAAGCGGCGTCCGTAGCCATGATCGAAGAGCTTCGAAAGGGCACTCCGTGACGACCGAATCGCCCCGTTGGGTCACGTCCTCCTACAGCGGCAACGGCGGCCAGTGCGTCGAGGTCGCCATCAACCTCGCCGCGTCCCGTGGCGTGGTCCCCGTCCGTGACTCCAAGAATCCGGCCGGCCCCGTGCTGGGCCTCCCCGCCGAGTCGTTCGCCTTCTTCGTGGCGGGCGTCAGGGGTGGGGAGTTCGGCGGCTTCTGACGAGTCGGCCCCCGCGCAGCACCCGCTCGCGGCAGCCTCGTCGCGGCCGGCACGGTGAGGATGTGTCTCCTGGCCGGTGCCGGTGGCGGAGTTCCGCGGCCACCGGCACCGTCGTGCCCGGCGGGTTGCGCGCCCGGAGCCCCGGTTGCCCGGCGAGGGGCGCGGGGCGAGGGGCGCGGTGCACTGGTCACCAGGTGGTGCCGGCGGGCTCCTCGATGGTGGTGTTGATGCGGTTGAAGAAGTTGGTCAGGCTGATCATCAGGATGATCGCGGAGAGCTGCTCCTGGTCGAAGTGGTCGGCGGCCTCGTTCCAGACGTCGTCGGGGACGGCCTTGCCGGAGCGGTCGGCGATCCGGGTGGCGGACTCGGTCAGGGCCAGGGCGGCGCGCTCCTCGTCGGTGAAGAAGGGGGCCTCGCGCCAGGCGGCCACGGCGTGGAGTCGTTCCTCGCTCTCCCCGTGCTTCTTCGCGCCGGCGACGCCGGCGAACACGCAGGCGCTGCAGCCGTTGATCTGGCTGGCCCGCAGGTGGACCAGTTCCAGGGTCTGCGGGGAGACGCCTCCCTGGTACATGGCCTGGTAGATGTTCTGGATGCCCTTCATGGCGTCCGGCAGGACGAGAGCGGGGTTCTTCATCCGGGCGGTGGTGGCGGTCGCGGGGTTCATCCGATGCTCTCCTGGTGCTCCGTTAGTGTCTGTCACCGGATCGACGGATCCGGATACGGGGGTGTGACAGGTGAGCGGGAGTTCTTCTCTGGCCGACCGTTTCGAGGCCGAGCGGGCGGGGCTGCGGGCGGTGGCGTACCGGATGCTGGGGTCGCTCGCCGAGGCGGAGGACGCCGTTCAGGAAGCGTGGTTCAAACTCGGCCGCACCGATGTGGACGAGGTGAGGAACCTGGGGGCGTGGCTCACCACGGTCGTGGGTCGGATCTGCCTGGACATGCTGCGCTCGCGGACGTCGCGACGCGAGGAGCCGCTGCCCGAGCGGGATGGGTCGGTCCGGCTGCCGGACCCGGTGGTCACCGCGTCGGCCCGCGTCGACCCCGAGCAGCAGGTTCTGATCGCGGACTCGGTGGGCATCGCGCTCATGGTCGTTCTGGACACTCTCTCCCCGGCCGAGCGACTCGCCTTCGTCCTGCACGACATGTTCGACGTGCCCTTCGACGACATCGCCCCCGTCCTCGGCCGGACCGCGGTCGCGACGCGGCAGCTCGCCAGCCGCGCCCGCCGCCGGGTTCAGGGTGCCGCCCCGGCGGCGGACACGGACCCTACCCGCAAGCGCGATGTCGTGGACGCCTTCCTGGCCGCCTCTCGCGGCGGCGACTTCGAGGCGCTCCTGGCCGTCCTCGCGCCCGACGTGGTCGCCCGCTCCGACGGCGGCACGCTCGTCCCGAGCATCCTGCGACGCGGGGCCGACGACGTGGCCTCCCAGGCGATCACCTTCGCCCGCTACGCGGCGGACGCACACCTCGTCCTGGTCAACGGCACCCCAGGCGTCGTCTCCTTCACCGACGGCCGGCCGCTCTCCGTCATGTCGTTCACCATCCGGGACGGCCGCATCACCGCGCTCGACATCCTCACCGACCCCGACCGGCTCGCCTCACTCCGTATGACCGTCTGACCGCCGGGCGGCCCGTACGAACCGGGGCGGTCCGGCCGGGCACGGACCGGGGCGCCGGTCCTCCGCCCCACGAACCGGATCGCGGACCACCCCGCGAACCGGACCGCCCCCGTGCCGCGTCCTTGACGGACGACACCGACCGTGAGGATCCGACCGATGCGCCGCCCGCGACCACGCCGTTTCCGCCCGCCCCTCCCCCGCCTGACCGGCCTCCGCCCGCCACGTCCGCAGGCACCCCGCTTCTCCCTACCCGGCAGCCGTCTGCCCCGCCTCCGTCTGCCGCGCACCCGGCGGGGCCGGCGGCGGCTGGTGCAGGCTGTGATGGCGGGGTGCGTGCTGGCCCTGCTGCCGTCGGCGTGGCTGTTCACGGCGACCGGGAGCCGGCTGCGCGCGCCCGGCGACGTGCCGCGTACCGAGGTCGCCGTGGTCTTCGGGGCGGGGCTGTGGGACGGGGAGCCGTCGCCGTACCTGGCGCACCGGCTGGACGCGGCGGCCGCGCTGTACCGGGCGGGCCGCATCGAGGTGGTCCTCGTCACCGGCGACAACAGCCGGCGCGACTACGACGAGCCGGACGCGATGCGGGCCTACCTGGTCCGCAGCGGTGTGCCCGCGGCCCGTGTGGTCAGGGACTTCGCGGGCTTCGACACCTGGGACTCGTGTGTCCGGGCGAAGAAGGTGTTCGGCGTGGAGCGGGCCGTCCTGATCAGTCAGGGCTTCCACATCCGGCGGGCGGTGGCGCTGTGCGAGGCGGCGGGCGTGCGGTCCTACGGGGTCGGGGTTCCCGACCGGCACGACGCGACCTGGTACTACGGCGCCGTCCGGGAGGTGTTCGCCGCGGACAAGGCGGCCCTGGAGGCGGTGTTCCGGCCCGATCCGCACTTCCTCGGCCCGAGGGAGCCGGGCGTGGCGCGGGCGCTGGCGGCGGCCGGATGACCGGATCCTCACGGTGCCCGCACCCGCGCGGGGAGGTCGGTGTCCCGGCCGTGTAACAGGCGCCGACCTGCCGTGTAACACCGGCGCCGCACGCTGGGGGCATGGAGAGCACCGCGACGCCCACGCACTGCCCGTACTGCGCCCTGCAGTGCGGGATGAACCTGACGCCCGCCCCCGCCGGGACGGCCGGGCCCACGGTCGAGCTGACGGAGCGCGCGGACTTCCCGGTGAACCGGGGCGCACTGTGCGGGAAGGGTCGTACGGCGCCGGAGCTGCTGTCGTCCGGGGTGCGGCTGACGTCGCCGCTGGTGCGGTCGGACGGCGGCGAGCTGGTGCCGGCCACCTGGGAGGAGGCGCTGGAGCGGATCACGGCGGGCCTGGGTTCGGTGCGCGCGGCACACGGTGCGGACGCGGTGGGCGTGTTCGGGGGCGGCGGGCTGACCAACGAGAAGGCGTACGCGCTGGGCAAGTTCGCGCGGATCGTGCTCGGCACCTCGGAGATCGACTACAACGGGCGGTTCTGCATGTCGTCGGCCGCGGCGGCGGGCATCAAGGCGTTCGGTGTGGACCGGGGCCTGCCGTTCCCGCTGGAGGACGTGCCCCGCACCGGCTGCGTGATCCTGGTCGGCTCGAACCCGGCGGAGACCATGCCGCCGGCGCTGCGCTACTTCACCGAGCTGCGGGAGAACGGCGGCAAGCTGATCGTCGTCGACCCGCGCCGCACGCGCACCGCCGACCACGCCGACCTGCACCTGGCGCCCCGCCCGGGCACCGATCTGGCGCTCGCCCTGGGACTGCTGCACCTGGTGGTGTCCGAGGGCCGGGTGGACGAGGAGTACGTGCGGGAGCGCACCACCGGCTGGGAGGAGGCGCGGGCGGCGGCGATGGCGCACTGGCCGGAGTACGTGGAGCGGATCACCGGTGTGCCGGTGCCGCAGCTGCGGGAGGTGGTGCGGATGTTCTGCGCGGCGGAGTCGGCGATGGTGCTGACGGCCCGCGGGCCGGAGCAGCAGTCCAAGGGCACGGACACGGTGGGCGCGTGGATCAACCTGTGCCTGGCGACGGGCCGTCCGGGGCGCCCGCTGTCCGGCTACGGCTGCCTGACCGGGCAGGGCAACGGGCAGGGCGGGCGGGAGCACGGCCAGAAGGCCGACCAGCTGCCCGGGTACCGCAAGCTCGACGACCCGGCGGCGCGGCGGCACGTGGCGGAGGTGTGGGGGGTGGACCCGGACTCGCTGCCGGGGCCGGGCCGCAGCGCCTACGAGCTCCTCGACGCGCTGGGCGGGGACGTGCGGGCGCTGCTGCTGATGGCCTCCAACCCGGTGGTGTCCGCGCCGCGCGCCGCGCACGTGGAGGAGCGCATCCGGTCCCTGGACTTCCTGGCGGTCTGCGACGTGGTGCTGTCGGAGACGGCGGCCCTCGCGGACGTCGTCCTGCCGGTGACGCAGTGGGCGGAGGAGACCGGCACGACGACGAACCTGGAGGGCCGGGTGGTGCTGCGCCGGCAGGCGATCACCCCGCCGGACGGCGTCCGCAGCGACCTGCGGGTGATGCACGAACTGGCCGCCCGGCTCGGCGAACGGGAGGGCCTGGAGAAGAAGTTCCCGACGGACCCGGAGGAGGTCTTCGAGGAGCTGCGCCGGGCCAGCGCGGGCGGTCCCGCGGACTACTCCGGGATCAGCTACCGGCGGCTGGCCGAGGGCGACGGCGTCTTCTGGCCCTGCCCGGCGCCCGCTGCCGGCGTGCAGGACGGCGAGGACGCGGCCCTGGACGGCGCCCCGCTGCCCGACGACGACCCCGCCCGGGACGGAACGCCGCCCGACCCGCATCCCGGCACCCCCCGCCTGTTCCTGGACCGCTTCGCCACCCCGGACGGCCGGGCCCGGTTCGTGCCCGTGGCGCACCGCCCGGTCGCCGAGGAGCCCGACGACGCCTACCCGGTGCTGCTGACCACCGGCCGCGTGGTGTCGCAGTACCAGTCCGGCGCGCAGACCCGCCGGGTGCCGGAGCTGAACCGGGCCGCGCCGGGCCCGTTCGTGGAGCTGCACCCGAGGCTCGCGGACCGGCTGGGGGCCGCCGAGGGCGACCTGCTGGCCGTGGAGTCGCGGCGGGGGCGTGCGGTCGCCGCGGCCCGCGTCACCACCGCCATCCGCCCCGACACCGTCTTCATGCCCTTCCACTGGCCGGGCGCGGGACGCGCGAACACGCTCACCAACCCGGCGCTGGACCCGACGTCGCGGATGCCGGAGTTCAAGGTGTGCGCGGTGCGGGTGGAGAAGGTGGAGCAGGACGCCGCCCGACGGGACGCCGGCCGGGCTGGCTGACCCGTACCGGGGTCGTGGAACGGGACGCCGCCCGACGGGACGCCGGCCTACCGGACTGCCCCGCCGCCCGACGGGACGCCGGCCTACCGGACTGCCCCGCCGCCCGACGGGACGCCGGCCCACCGGACTGACCCGTACCGGCGTCAAGGGCGCGGGCGCGCCGGCCAGTCCCCGCCCGCGACGGGGGTGCCGCTCGCCCGCAGGCGCGCGGCGACGGCGGGGGCGGCGACGTACACCCAGGCTTGGACGGCGGTGCCGTCGGCGTCCCGCTCCACGTCGCGGGTGACGCGGTCGTAGAGGTTGCGGGGGTCGCCCGGGGTGAAGTCCTCCAGGCGGTCGAGGGCGGCGAGGAGCTCGTCGTAGGCCTGCGGTGCCGCGGTGACCAGGTCGCCGCGGACGGTCGCCCGGGGGCCGCCGGGCGGCTGCTCGACCGCGTAGGGGAAGCCGGGCCCCTCGTACAGCAACAACCCGGTGGTGCGGGCCGGTTCCTCGCGCAGGGTGCGGCCGTGCAGGAACCGGTCGTGGTGGCGTCCGCCGGGGCGGAGTGTGCCGTAGACGAAGAACGGAAGACTCACGGAACCGATTCTGACCCCTCACGGACCACCCGATTGCGCTATGGACCGACTTGACATGAACCTTTAAAAACAGAGGGGACATCAGCTCGACCCCCCACGCGCCCCCACCCAGGGCGCCTCCCCAGAGGAGACTGATGAGACCGATACGGCAGCACGTCCGAGGTTCCCGTCACTCCCGCCTCGCCGCCGCCGGTGTGGCCACCGCCACCGCCGCCCTGCTGGCCGCCGTCCTGACCCCCACCGCGGACGCCGCCGACGGGCCGACCCGGGCCACCGCGATCGACCACGCGACCTCCGTCCTGTCCGCCCGCGCGCAGGCGCTCGGCCTGACCTCCGCACAGCGCGCCGAGGTCCGGGACGTGATCGTCGACGCGGACGGCGCCCAGCACGTGCGCTACGACCGCACCTACCGCGGACTCCCCGTCCTGGGCGGCGACTTCGTCGTCCACCTGGCGCCCGACGGCACCTACCGCAGCGCCTCGCGCGCCACCACGAGCGCCCTCTCCCTGCCGAGCACCACGCCCGCGCTGCCCGCCCCGAAGGCGGCCGGCCTCGCCGTGCACGCGCTGCGCACCGCCCACCCGGGCCAGACCCTGAAGCAGATCACCGCCAAGCCGCAGCTCGTCGTCGACGCCCTGCACGGCGCCCCGCGCCTGGCCTGGCGCACCAACGCCGTGGCCCGGGACAGCCAGGGCAACCCGGTCGCCCGGACGGTCCTCACGGACGCCACCACCGGCGCCCGCATCGACGCCTGGGACTCCATCGAGACCGCCACCGGCGACGGGCAGTCGCTCTACAGCGGCAAGGTGGCCCTGGAGACGACCGTCTCGGGATCGACGTACCAGCTCAAGGACCCGACCCGCGGCAGCACCTACACCGGTGACGCCGAGAACAAGACGGACCTGTGCTTCTTCGGCATCTGCTTCGTCCGGGCGCCCGCCACGCTGTTCACCGACGCGGACGACCACTGGGGCTCCGGGACCTCCGCGGACCGCGCCTCGGCCGCCGTCGACGCGCAGTACGGCACCAACGAGACCTGGGACTACTACAAGAACGTCCACGGCCGCAACGGCATCGCCGGCGACGGCAAGGGCTCGTACAACCGCGTCCACTACGGCAACGGCTACAACAACGCCTTCTGGGACGACAGCTGCTTCTGCATGACCTACGGGGACGGCGACGGCTCCACCTTCGGCCCGCTGGTGGCGCTCGACGTGGCCGGGCACGAGATGACGCACGGCGTGACGTCGAAGACCGCCGCGCTGAACTACTCGGGCGAGTCCGGCGGCCTGAACGAGGCGACGTCCGACATCCTCGGCACCATGGTCGAGTGGTACGCCGCCAACCCCTCCGACCCGGGCGACTACCTGATCGGCGAGAAGATCGTCCGCTCCGGCTTCGGCCAGGCCGCCCTCCGCTTCATGGACAAGCCGTCCCGGGACGGCAACTCCGCCGACTACTGGAGCAGTTCGGTGGGCAACCTGGACGTCCACTACTCGTCCGGCGTCGCCAACCACTTCGCCTACCTGCTGGCGGAGGGAAGCGGCCCGAAGACCATCAACGGCGTCAGCTACGACTCGCCCACCTACGACGGCTCCACGGTCCAGGGGATCGGCCGGGACAAGGTGGGCGACATCTGGTACCGGGCGCTGACCGTCTACATGACCTCGTCGACGAACTACGCGGGCGCGCGCACCGCGACGCTCGCCGCGGCGAAGGACCTGTACGGCACCGGCAGCACGGAGTACGCGGCGGTCGGAGCCGCGTGGAACGCGGTCAACGTGCACTGATGCCGACGTGCTTTGAGACCGACGTGCACTGAGGCCGACGTGTACTGAGGTAAACGTGCACTGAGGCCGACGTGCACTGAGGCACCCTCCCGCGACAGCCGCCCCGGTGCCGAGCGCACCGGGGCGGCCCGCGACGCCGTCCGGGTCCCCGTCCCGTGGCGCCCGCACCAGGCCTCCCTGGGCCGCTCCGCGCCCTGAGCCCGGCCCGGACGCCCGCGGCCGGCCCCGACTGCCCGGTCGGCCACGGCCTGCCCGGCCCCGCTCCCCGGGTCGCGGGCCGCATCCGCACGCCGGATCACCCGCTCACCCGTTCACCCGTTCACCCGCGCGGCTTCCGCCCTTCGGGTTTCCCGCCGGGCACACCCGCATCGCCCCGGTGACCTGCTTGAACGCCGCCCTTGCGAGGCGGGGCGCGGAACCGGCGCCACCCGTTCACCGCAATTCTGACGCGGGATCAGGAAGCGCGCCGGTCCGCCTGCCGCTTACCTCGGAGGGGCGGGGACCGCGAACGCCTGCGCCGGTGGGCGCCGCGGGCATGCTCCCGCCGACGACCGACGACCGACGACCGACGACGGCTCGAGGGAGCACCGATGCGACGCACCGCCGGGCTGCTGGCCGGTACCGCTCTGGCCGCCGCAGCACTGGGCGGCGCCGCGGCACCCGTGTACGGCGGCACGAGCAGCGGCCTGACGAGCAGTGGCCTGGAGGTGTACCCGTCCACCGCGATCCCCGGCGACGACGTCACCGTCAGCATGGCGGGATGCGGGGACGGCGACACCGCGGCCGGCGACGCCAGCGCGGTGGGCGCCGGCCGGTTCCCGCTCGCGCCGGACCGCGAGGACGGGGCCGCCGGACGGTTCCGGGTGCCGCCGAGCGCGCAGCCGGGCACGTACGAGATCGTCGCACGGTGCGCCCGGGCGGGCCGGGAGGTACGCGGCGACCTGGTGGTGGCGCTGACCCGGCCCCGCGAGCAGGTGCGCCCCCGAGGAAGCGTCAAGACGGGGGTCGGCGGCGCACTGGGCCCCGACCCCGTGCAGACCGCGGCGGGCGTGGCGGCTCTCGCCGTCGCCGCCGCGGGCGGTACCTGGCTCCTGCACCGCCGGGCGAGAGGCGGCGGGATCTGACGGGCACCCTCCGCTGCCCGTCCACAGGTACCGCACATCCCTCCCCTCCGGGTCCGACGCCCCTCGCGGCCCGGAGGGGCACGGGGCCGCCCGTCAGGAGCAGGAGAGGGGTTCCCTCATGAACGTGAGCGCGTCCCGCGGCCGCCGGCCCGCCAACCGGGCGATAGCCGCGGTCACCGTGACCGCGCTGTGCACGGGCGCGTGGCTGCTGCACAGCGGCACCGCCACGCACGCCCCACCGCAGCCCTCCCCCGCCGAGGCGGCCGCCGCCCCGCACACCGGAACCGCCTCCGCGCCCGCCTCCGAGGCCTCACCGGCACCCGCACTGCCGCCCTCGCCGCCCGACCGGATCCGCATCCCCGCGATCGGTGTGGACGCCCCGCTCACCGGGCTCGGGCTCACCCCCGCCGGCAGCCTGGACGTACCGCCGGCGGGGCAGCCGAACCTGGCCGGCTGGTACCGGGCCGGCACCACCCCCGGCGAGACGGGCACCGCGATCGTCGCCGGCCACGTCGACAACGCCGACGGCCCCGCCGTCTTCTACGCCCTGGGCGCACTGACCAAGGGCGCCGCGATCGACGTGGACCGGCGCGACGGGACGACGGCCCTGTTCACCGTCGACGCGGTCGAGGAGTACGACGCCGCCGCCTTCCCCGACGAGAAGGTCTACGGTCCGGCCGACCGCCCCGAACTGCGGGTCATCACCTGCGGCGGCGGCTACTCGCCCGCCACCGGCTACCGCGGCAACGTCGTCGTCTTCGCCCACCTCACCGGCAGCCGCTGACCCCGCGCCACCACCCCGGCTCGGCCCCGCGCCACCACCCCGGCTCGGCCCCACGCCACCACCCCGGCTCGGCCCCGCGCCACCACCCCGGTGGCCTGCCGGCTCCGGGACACCGCCCCGGTGACCTGCCGGCTCCGGGACACCGCCGCCGGCGCCCGGGCGACCTGCGGGAACCAGGACACCGGCCCCGCCGCGCCCGGTTTCGGCCCCGGCCCCGGCCCCGCTTCGTAGACGATGGCGTCCGCACGTGTCCCGAAGGTCCGGCCCGCCCCGCCGCCGCCACGACCGCGCGGCGCCCCCGCCCGACCTCACCGGCGGCCCCCGCCGCCTGGCCGGGAGCCTCACATCCGCCGCGCGCGGCCGCTGAGGGCAGCGTTCCTCCCGGGAAACAGAGGTGATCCCACCGGGTAACACCGGCACCGCACGCTCAGGGACATGACCTCGAATACGCGTGTGGTGGTGATCGGCGCCGGCCTCGCGGGCGTACGTCTCGCCCGGCGGCTGGGTGAGCTGGGCGTGCCCGCACTGCTCCTCGGCGAGGAGGAACACCGCCCGTACAACCGGGTGCTGCTCGCCGAGGTACTGGCCGGCCGCTACAGCCCCGACGTCATCGCCCTCCCGGCTCCGTCCGGACTGGTCCGGGCCCGGGTGACCGGCATCGACCGCCGGGAGCGGACGCTGCACTGCGCCGACGGCACCCGGATCCCCTACGGCACGCTGGTGCTGGCCACCGGATCCAACCCGGTGCTGCCGCCGCTGCGCGGGCTGTTCACCCCGGACCGCGTGCTGCCCGAGGGGGTGCACGCCTTCCGCACCATGGACGACTGCCTCGGCCTGTCCGAGGCGGTGCGCCCCGGGGCGAAGGCGGTCGTCATCGGCGGCGGCCTGCTCGGGGTGTCCGCCGCCCGCGCCCTCGCCCGGCGCGGCGCGCAGGTCGTCCTCGCCCAGCAGTCCGAGCGGCTCATGGAGCGCCAGCTCGACCCGGACGCCTCCGCGCTGGTCCGGCGCCACCTGGCCGACCTGGGCGTCGAGGTCCACACCGAGTGCCGGGTCCGCGACGTGCGGTGCGTCGAAGGCGCGGTCCGCAGCGTGGAACTGGCCGACGGCTACGCCCTCGACGCCGACCTCGTCGTGCTGGCCTGCGGGGTCCGTCCCCGGGCCGGTCTCGCCGAGGACGCCGGGCTCGCCGTCCGCAAGGGCGTCCTCGTCGACGACGAACTGCGCACCAGCGACCCGCACATCCGGGCGATCGGCGACTGCGCCCAGCACGACGGCACCGTGTACGGCCTGGCGGCGCCCGCCCTGGAACAGGCCGACGCGCTCGCCGCGCTGCTGGCCGGCGACCCGGCCGCCCGCTACACCGGCACCCGTGCCCTGACCCGGCTCACGCTCGCCGGGCAGGACTCCCTCGACCTCGCCGCGTTCGGGGAGACCGTCCCCCTGCCGGGCGACGACGTCGTGCAGCTCGCCGACGCCACCCGTGGCACCTACCGCAAGGTCGTCGTCCGCGACGACCGGCTGGTCGGCGGGGTCCTCGTCGGCGCGCTCGGCACCGTCGGCACGCTCGCCCGGGCCTGGGAGGGAGCAGAGCCGCTCCCCGCGGACGGCGGCCCCCTGCTCCACCTGCTCACCAACGATGGAGGCTCCTGATGTCCACGACCGCACCTGCGGGGGACCCGCCCCGCCCCACGCTCGTGCTCGTCGGCCACGGCATGGTCGGCCAGCGCTTCCTCGAAGCGCTCGCCGAGCGCGGCCTGACCGCCACGCACCGCGTCGTGGTGCTCGCCGAGGAGCCGCGCCCGGCCTACGACCGCGTCCAGCTCACCTCGTACTTCTCCGGCCGCACCCCCGACGAACTGTCCCTGTCGGAACCGGAGTTCCTGCGCGAGCACGGTATCGAGCTGCACCTCGACGACCCGGCCGAAAGCGTCGACCGCGAGGCCCGCACGGTGACCTGCCGCTCCGGACGCACCGTCGGCTACGACGTCCTCGTCCTGGCCACCGGCTCCTACCCGTTCGTACCGCCGGTGCCCGGCAAGGACGCCGCCGGCTGCTTCGTCTACCGCACCATCGAGGACCTCCTCGCCATCGAGGAGTACGCGAAGGCGCACGCCACCACGGGTGCGGTGGTCGGCGGCGGACTGCTCGGCCTGGAGGCGGCGGGCGCCCTGAAGGGCCTCGGACTGGCCACGCACATCGTGGAGTTCGCGCCGCGGCTGATGCCGGTCCAGGTCGACGACGGAGGCGGCGCCGCGCTCCTGCGCACCATCGAGGGCATGGGCCTGACCGTGCACACCGGCACCGGCACCCAGGAGATCGTCACCGGCGCCTCCGGTGCGGTCACCGGCATGAAGCTGTCCGACGGGTCCGAAGTCGCCACCGACATGGTGGTGTTCTCCGCCGGCGTCCGCCCCCGCGACCAGCTCGCCCGCGAGTCGGGCCTCGCGGTCGGCGAACGCGGCGGCATCACCGTCGACGCGCACTGCCGCACGGTCACCGACCCGCACGTGTTCGCCATCGGCGAGTGCGCGCAGGCCGTCGACGGCCGGGTGTACGGACTGGTCGCGCCCGGCTACGAGCAGGCCGTGGCGGCCGCCGCGGCGATCGCCGACGACGAGGCGGACCGGTCGGCGTTCACCGGCGCCGACCTGTCCACCAAGCTGAAACTGCTCGGCGTGGACGTGGCCTCGTTCGGCGACGCGCACGGCACCGCCGAGGACTGCCTGGACGTCGTCTACTCCGACTCCCGTGCCGGCCTGTACAAGAAGCTCGTCGTCGGCCGCGACGGCACCCTGCTCGGCGGAATCCTGGTCGGCGACGCGGAGGCCTACGGCACGCTGCGCGCACTGACCGGCTCCGTCCCGCCGGTGGCACCCGAATCGCTGGTACTGCCGGCCGGCGCCGGGGAGTCCGCGCAGCTCGGCCCGTCCGCGCTGCCGGACGACGCGGTCATCTGCTCCTGCCACAACGTCACCAAGGGCACCATCCGCGGCGCGGTGACCGAGCACTCCTGCACCAGCGTGCCCGCGGTGAAGAAGTGCACCAAGGCCGGTACCGGCTGCGGCAGTTGCGTGAAGGTGCTCGGCCAACTCGTCGACGCCGAGCTGGAGGCGAACGGGATCGAGGTCGACAAGGGCCTGTGCGGCTGCTTCGCGCAGACCCGCGAGGAGCTGTACGAGATCGTCCTCGCCCTGCGCATCACCTCCTACCGGGAACTCCTGGACCGCTTCGGCCGGGAGGACGCGCGCGGCGGCGACGGCTGCGAGGTCTGCAAACCGGCCGTCGCCTCCGTCATCGCCTCCCTCGCCCCCACGATCGGCGCCAGCGGCTACGTCCTGGACGGCGAGCAGGCCACCCTGCAGGACTCCAACGACCACTTCCTCGCCAACCTGCAGCGCAACGGCTCGTACTCCGTCGTCCCGCGCATCCCCGGCGGTGAGATCACCCCGGAGAAACTCATCGTGATCGGCGAGATCGCCCGCGACTTCGGCCTCTACACGAAGATCACCGGCGGTCAGCGGATCGACATGTTCGGCGCCCGGGTCGAGCAGCTCCCGCTGATCTGGACCCGCCTGGTGGACGCGGGCTTCGAGTCCGGCCACGCCTACGGCAAGGCGCTGCGCACCGTGAAGTCCTGCGTCGGCCAGACCTGGTGCCGGTACGGCGTCCAGGACTCCGTCCGCATGGCGATCGACCTGGAGCTGCGCTACCGAGGCCTGCGCTCGCCGCACAAGCTGAAGTCGGCGGTCTCCGGCTGCGCCCGCGAGTGCGCGGAGGCCCAGTCGAAGGACTTCGGCGTGATCGCCACCTCGCACGGCTGGAACCTGTACGTCGGCGGCAACGGCGGCGCCACCCCCCGCCACGCGGACCTGCTCGGGCAGGACCTGTCGGACGCCGAACTGGTCCGCCTGATCGACCGGTTCCTGATGTTCTACATCCGCACCGCCGACCGCCTGGAGCGCACCTCGACCTGGCTGGAGCGGATCCCGGGCGGCCTGGACCACGTACGCGACGTCGTCGTCCACGACTCCCTCGGCATCTGCGAGGAGCTGGAGCGGCTGATGCGGGACCACGTGGCGCACTACCGCGACGAGTGGGCCGAGACCATCAACGACCCGGAGAAACTCGCCCGGTTCGTCTCCTTCGTCAACGCCCCCGACACCCCGGACCCGGTCGTCGGCTTCGTCCCCGAACGCGAGCAGATCAAGCCCGACCTGCCGCTGCTGGCCATCGGCCTGCGGCCCGCGGACGCCCCGAACGGTGCGGGCTCCGCCGAATCCGAGGAAGCCGCCCTGGAAGGAAGCGCCCCGCGATGACCCTGGCACCCGAGACGACCGACCTGAGGGTCCAGCTCCGGCTGGACGAGCAGTCCGAAGCCCCCGAGGGACCCGGGGCGCGGCCCGCCGGACGCCCCGAGGGGCGACGCGGGGCGTCCGGCGGGCAGCGCGGGCAGGAGGGGGAGGCCGGCTGGCTCACCGTGTGCGAGCTGCACCGGCTGGCGCCCGGCCGGGGCGTGGCCGCGCTGCTGCCCGACGGCCGCCAGGCCGCCCTGTTCCGCGGCCGGGACGGCGAGCTGTACGCCGTCGACAACCGGGACCCGTTCACCGGCGCCGCCGTCCTCTCCCGCGGCCTGACCGGCACCCACCGCGGCCGCCCCTTCGTCGCCTCCCCGCTGCTCAAGCAGCGCTTCGACCTGCGCACCGGGGAGTGCCTGGACGACGCCTCGGTGCGGGTGGCGACGTACGAGGTGCGCACCGCCTGAGGCGGGGCGGTCTCAGTCCCGGCCTCGGCGGACGGGGGCGGCCGTCGCGGGGGAGCGGCCGCGACGGGGGTCGCGGTGGGCGGGGGCGGGGGCCGCGCGTGCGCGGCCTGCCGCCCCCGCCCCGGCGGGTACGCCCCGTGCTCCGCACCCTGTGCCCTACCCCAGCTCGTCCGGTCCGAGCAGGTCCGGCCCTGCGAGCCCCTCCGGGACCGGCACCCCACTCCCGACGGAAGGCCGGTCGGCCGGGGCACGGTCGCCGTCCGCGGTGCCGCGGAACGTGCGGCGGTAGTCGCTGGGGGTGACGCCCACGTGCTCCTTGAACAGGGTGCGCAGGTTCGCCGGTGTGCCGAGGCCGCAGTGCCGCGCCACACTCTCCACCGTCAGCTCGGTGGACTCCAGCAGCTCCCGCGCCCGGCTGATCCGGGCCGCCAGCAGCCATCGCATGGGCGGCTGCCCCGTCTCGGCGTGGAAGCGCCGGATCAACGTCCGGCGGGACACCCCGGCCCGCTGCGCCAACCGGTCGACGGTGAGCGGGCGGTGCAGGTTGAGCAGCGCCCACTCCTGCACCTGTGCCGGCCCACCACCGGAACGGCCCGTCCGCACCGGGAGGTCGATGTACTGGGCCTGGCCCCCGTCGCGGTGGGGAGCCGCCACCAGTGCCCGCGCGCGCCGGTTGGCCAGGTGGGCTCCGTGGTCCCTCCGAATGAGATGCAGGCACAGGTCCAGTCCCGCGGCCACACCGGCGGAGGTGAGGACCTCCCCCTCGTCGACGTACAGCGCCCTCGGCTCGACCTCCACCCGGGGATACCCCTCGGCCAGAGCCGCCGCGTACTGCCAGTGCGTGGTGGCCCGCCGCCCGTCGAGCAGACCGGCCGCGGCGAGGACGAACGCGCCGGTGCAGATCGACACCATCCGAGCACCGCGCGCAGCCGCCCCGGTCAGCGCGGCGCACAGCTCGGCCGAGGGCTGCCCGGGAACGGACTGCCCGGGTACGACGACGGTGTCGGCCGCCTCCAGGCATTCCAGCCCGTCTTCGACGGACAGCGACGGAGAGCCGTGCACCCGGACGGGTCCCGGGTTCTCGGTGCACACCGTCAGCCCGTAGGGGCCCTCGGGCCAGCTGCCGAAGACCTGCAGAGGAATACCCAGGTCGAGCGGGAGCACGTCCGGAAGGGCGACCACGACCACCCGGTGCCGGCTCCCTGATCCGCACCCGGCGCCGGATCCGGTGCCGGATCCGGATCCTGATCGGGTTCCGGTGCGGGTTCCGCTTCCGGCGCGGGTTCCGCTGGCATCGGGCTGCGGGCGACGGGGCACGGCGGACATGGCACGATCCTACGGTTGCATGGCATCCATGCCACTGCCCGCGGGCCGGCCCCGGCACCTAGCGTCTCGCACCGTGACCACTTCGCAGCTCCTCCCCGCACTGCCCGACACCCCCGCGGCCCGCCGCACCCTCGCACACGCCCGCCGGCACGAGAGCGAGCCCGTCGCCAACCACAGCATCCGCAGCTACCTGTTCGCCGTGCTGCTCGCCGAGCACGAAGGCCTGGCGGCCGGCGCCGACTTCGACCCCGACCTCCTCTTCCACGCCTGCGTCCTGCACGACCTCGGCACCTCGCCCTCGGCTCCCGGCCGGCAGCGGTTCGAGGTCGAAGGCGCCGACATGGCCGCCGACTTCCTCACCACCCACGGCTGCGCCGCCGCGGACGTCGACCAGGTCTGGGAGGCGATCACCCTGCACTCCTCGCCGGGCATCGCCGAGCGCCGGAGCGCGCTGGCCCGCCTCACCCGCGGTGGCGTGGTCGCCGACTTCGGGATCGCGGCGGACTTCGTGACGGAGGCCCAGGGCGAGGCCGCGCACCGGCACCACCCCCGGCTGAACATGGTCAGCGCACTGGTCGACGACATCGTCCGGCACGCCGCACGCGCTCCGCAGAACGCCCCCCGCTTCACCATCGCCGGGGAACTCGCCCGCGAACGGGGACCGCACGGCACCCCGACGACGCTGGAGACAGCGGCCGCGTCGTCCCGCTGGGGGGTGTGATCCCGGAAAAATATATGGAGGGCGCCTACAACCATCCGCTCCGGGAACCCATCCAACAAAGTGACCACAGGAACCCTTTCGCCCCCTTGGAGGCGAATTCTTCATGCTCCTGAACACGAAGCACCGCACGCGGCGCACCGTGACCGCGTCGCTCACCGCCGCTCTCGCCGGGCTGGCCGCCGCCGCGGGCGCCTGGGGCGCGGCCCCGGCCTCGGCCGACCCGTCGAGCGGTACGCCCACCTGCACCGTGGGTGACCTGTACGTCTCCCTCGGCGGCAAGCAGGCCGCCGCGGGCTCCCTCTACCAGACCCTGCGCTTCACCAACACCGCCACCCACGACTGCGCCCTCCGCGGGTACCCGGGCGTCAGCGTCCTGGACACCGCGCACCGGCAGATCGGCCCGGCCGCCGACCGCAGCGGCCGTTCCTACTCCACCGTCGTCCTGCGGCCCGCCGAGTCCGCCTCCGCGGTGGTGCGCACCGCGAACGGCCCGGTCGGCGGAGCCTGCGAGCGCACCGGCAGCTACCTCCGGGTCTACCCGCCGGCCTCCCGCACCGCGGTCCTCGTCCCGGCCTCCTTCAAGGCCTGCTCCGGCATCTTCGACGTCGGCCCGGTCAACACCCACGGGGCGTTCTGACAGCGGAAGCCGGCACGCATCGGCAAAGCAGGGCAGCGCCCCGCACAGGACGTACGGCCGGCTTTCTCGGCGGGAAGCCGGCCGCACCGGGCCGCGCGTTCAGAATGAGATCTGCTGGCTCGCCCTCCTACTGATCCGCATCACCGAGACCACCACCGGCGCGACCTGGACGGCCGTCCGCCGCGAGCTCGACCGGCTCCACCTCGGCACGTTCACCGGCCCCACCGGCCTGTTCCGCCAGGTCACCACCCTCACCAAGCCCCAGACCGACCTGCTGGCCAAGCTCAACATCCCCGCACCGAAGCAGATCATCGCGCTCGAACCCACACCCCGCTGACCAGCACGAACACCAGCGCCTAGAGAAACGCCTCTCAGGCGCCCTCACCCATGTCCGCGCAGGTCAGACCCCAGATTCGTGACTCTAGGACACTGAATTACACGGAACGCAGG